>JAFVHA010000066.1 GCA_017478035.1 Paludibacteraceae bacterium
CAAATGCGTGCTGCGTTTCGCCTACGACTGGAATAGCAAAAACGATGCGGAACTGAAATGGGTGAAAAGGCATATTGAGCAGCTCAAACCGTATTGGAAGAAGAATGCGGATGTCATTTATGTGATGGAAACCGGCTTTGTGGGACAATGGGGCGAGTGGTATTACAGCTCCCATTTCGGCAATGAGACGCAGGAACTGAATGACAACCGCCGCCAGGTGCTGCAAGCGATGATTGACGCCGTGCCGGAAGACCGTTTCCTGCTGGTTCGGTACCCCTTGATCAAACTCTCGTATCTGGGCGATGAGAACCCCTTAACGGCAGAAGAGGCCTTCACGAACACGCCGAGGGCTAAGATAGGGCATCATAACGATGCGTTTCTCAATGCCTGGGGCAATGACGGCACGTACGGACGGAATGGAGACGGTCCGGATGATGATCCTGTTTTGCGGCAGTATATAGCCTCGGAGACGCTCTATGTGCCGAATGGGGGAGAGACGAATGTGGAAGACAATGAGGATACGCCGGGATTGCCCGACAAGGTATACAACAAGGCGGAAGAAGAAATGAGCATGTATCACTGGTCGTTTTGCGGCGCGGTTTATTCTGAGGACGTCACGGGTAAATGGCGCAGTACCGGTATTTTCGATGAGCTGAACCGCAAGATGGGCTATCGGTATGAATTGGTTAGTGCGGATCTGCCGGCTACGGCGCAGCAAGGAGCGCAAACTGCTATTCAACTCATTATCAAGAATGTAGGCTACGCTCCGCTATATAACGAAAGACCGGTGTACATCGTGCTCAAGAATGCCGGTGGAACCTATCCGATACGCTTGGCGACCGACCCGCGCAGATGGTTGCCGAACGGAGAACAAACAACCGTTAGCGAGACAGTTACGGTTGCCCAGGATATCCCGGCAGGGACGTATAACCTGTATCTGCATATGCCTGATGCCTATGAATCGATTGCCGCAGACCCGCGATATGCCGTGCGTTTCGCCAATATCGGTACCTGGGATGAAACGACAGGAATGAACAGTCTGTTAAGTTCGATTACTATTCAGGAAAATACAGGGCAGGGAAGTGAGTCGTTGAATGCACAAAACGCACTTCCATGCCGAAAAGTGTTCAAAGACGGCTGTTTGCTTATCGAACGAGGCAACAAGACCTATACGGCTACAGGATCTGCCTATTAAGAATGCAAACGACTGTAGGTTCCGCAATGTGAACTGATGTAGTACTGAGAGTGGGAGCCTGTAGCTGCAGCTCCGCCGGAAGATTCAACGAACAAACGCAGGATAAACTCCCGCGTTTGTTGTTTGAGTGTGAATACATTGATTTTCATAGGGTGGTTTACGTTTAATGGTTAATAGAAGCTCATCTAATCTTTTTCGAGTGCAAAGGTAGTACATTTTTATGAATTGTGCAAGAAAAAAATGTGAATTTTACGTGCAATAAATGTGAACATTATTTGTGTACGTTTTTGTACACAATCCAAGCATTTACAGATAACAGCAAATCCTCTCCAATGAGCATACAGACTCTGATCTCGTAGAAAGAGTAGAGTAGTCCCCGCTTTTCAAAATGTTGTATATATACACTGCCTGAACACGTCTTGAATTCTAGTATTATTGTGTTATTTTTAATCATTTAACACATTATATATCAGTAGTTAGCAAGTTTACTTAAAGTCTTGCTTAATGGCATTTTGAGCAAAGGACTTTAATCGTGGCATGATTAACAAATTTATGTGCACTCACAAACATAATCTGCTTGTTTTCTGCGTATTGCAATGTTTACTTATAGTTGATCATCAGGAATATAATAGGTATTATCTCCATATAGGCCATGTTCGGGATGATAGTCTGCAAAAAATGTTCCACGCTCCGAGTGATTTCAGTGATGTTTGCAACTGTGAATTTTTAATATTCACAAAATAATTCACAATTGTTACAAAAATGTTTGCATATATTTGTGTATTTCGATTATTTTTTGTACCTTTGCACGCAGTTTTGATAGAACGTAGAAATACACGAACTTTCGTGAGAATTGAATATTTTTAATCAATTGGACTATGAATGAAAAAGAACGCATAGAAAAGGTAAAAGAAACCTTAGGCTTAACGGCACGTCAGTTTGCGGCCGAAATACACGTACAGCCCGGAACTATCAGCAATATGATGGCGGGACGTAATAATCCCAGTTTGGAAGTGATGCGCAGAATTATGGAGCGCTATCCTACGCTTAATCCGGAATGGCTTATTCTGGGCAAAGGAGACATGTGGCGCACTGTACCCGGCGAGCAAGCGGGATTGTTTGATATGCTGCCGCCTGATCCCAAGGATAAATCTGCCCGCCCTGCACAAAAAGAAGAGCCGCAGATTCCTGCAGCTCCTCCTAAACAAATCAAAAATATCGTTGTATATTATACAGACGGCACGTACGAGGAGTTCTCCTCTAAACTGTAGGCATAGCCGTCCTGTAGCGAAGCGTCCTTTACACCAACGCTATAGAGAGCACCTCGCTGATATCGTGCACGAAGTGCAGATTGAGTCCTTTGAGGTAAATCTCGTTGATTTCCGCTACATCCTTCCGGTTATCCTCGCAAAGGATGATATCCGTGATACCTGCTCGTTTGGCCGCGAGCAGTTTTTCTTTGACACCGCCGATAGGCAGCACCTTGCCGCGAAGCGTCATCTCGCCTGTCATCGCGATACGCGGTTTGACAAGACGTTTGGTGAATGCACTGACAAGGGCCGTAGTCATCGTGATGCCGGCAGAAGGACCATCCTTGGGGATCGCGCCTTCCGGCACATGAATATGCACGGCGGTTTTCTCGAATACCTCCGGCTTGATGCCTAATTCCTTGGCGTGCGCCTTGACATAACCGAGTGCCAGCATAGCTGATTCTTTCATGACATCGCCCAGGTTACCCGTAAGGGTAAGGGTAGGCGCTTTGGCTGCCGAGAGGCTCGTCTCGATAAACAGGATCTCGCCGCCAACCTGCGTCCAGGCAAGGCCGGTAACGACTCCTACGTATTTGTTGGTCTCCCAACTGTCACGACTGTAACGCGCTTGTCCGAGATAGGCGCGCAGGTCTTCGAGCGTCACGGATACATTATATGCTTCTTCCAGCGCCAACTTGGTATCCACCTTGCGGCAAATAGTTGCTATCTGACGTTCCAGACTGCGGACGCCGGACTCACGGGTATAATCTTCGATGATACGGGCCAATATCTCTTTCTTGAACTTGAGTTGGCTTGCTTTGAGACCGTGGTTCGCCAGTTCCTTGGGGATAAGGTGCCGTTTGGCAATCTCTTCCTTCTCTTCCTGCAGGTATCCGGTCATCTCGATCAGTTCCATCCGGTCGAGCAACGGACGGGGAATAGTATCCAGACTGTTGGCAGTCGCAATGAAGAGCACGTGGCTCAGGTCATAATCCACGTCCAGATAATTGTCATGGAATGTGCTGTTTTGTTCCGGATCGAGCACCTCCAGAAGTGCGGATGTCGGATCACCTTTGTAGTCAGCGCCGATCTTATCCACTTCATCGAGAACGAAAACAGGGTTGGAAGTGCCGCATTTCTTGATATTGTCAACGATGCGTCCGGGCAGGGCACCCACGTAGGTACGACGGTGTCCGCGTATCTCCGCCTCGTCATGCAAACCGCCTAACGAGACGCGCACATATTGGCGTCCGAGGGCTTCCGCAATACTCCTTCCGAGACTCGTCTTACCGACACCCGGAGGGCCGTAGAGGCACAAAATCGGCGATTTCACCGGATTATTTTCTTTATCCTTTTTCGTGCGAAGATTAAGCTGGCGCTGTACCGCAAGATATTCGACAATACGTTCCTTCACTTTATCCAAACCGAAGTGGTCTCGGTCGAGCACCTCTTTGGCGTGCTTCATATCGTAATTGTCCTCCGAATAAATACCCCATGGCAACTCGAGCATCGTGTTCAGATAATCGAGTTGGGTGGAGTAGTCCGGCGAGTACATATGCATGTGCTCCAGACGTTTGAGTTCTTTCTCAAAGGTCTTTGCAATCGACTCGGACCATTTCTTTTCTTTGGCGCGCTCACGCAACTCCTTGACAGTCTGTTCGTCGTTGTCGCCCAGGTCTTTTTTGATGGTCTCAATCTCTTGCTGCAGGAAGAACTCACGGTTACGTTTGTCTATCTGCTCGGCAGTCCGGCGACGGATATCCGCTTTGATATTCAGTTCCTCCAGGTCTTTCTCCAGGATAGCTAACAAAGCTGTCGCTCGTTCCTGCAACGAATGAATCTCCAACAGGCCCTGCTTGGTCTCTGTGGGCATATGATAGATGGCGCACACGTAATTGACGAGAGTAGGGGTGCTGTTGATGTGTTGCAGCGAGGCTTTGAGGCCGGCAGGCGCATCTTCATGGTCATTCATGATCTTCTGCACCGTCTCCTTGATGGTATCGACTGTCGCCTTGAACTGCTTGTCGTTCTTGAGCGGCATATGTTCTTCCATCTCAAAAGCATGTGCCTTGAGCACACCGTCTTCCTCCATGAAATCCGTAGCCTGTACGCGGTTAAGTCCCTCAAAGATAGCCATTTGTGTATCTTTTCCCATTTCGGGCACTGGAATGATCTGCAGCACACGGGCAATCACGCCCATGGTGTACAGGTCGTGCTCGGTCGGTTCTTTGGCATCGTTGTTTTTCTGCGTCAGCAGAATAAGCGGCCGTTCATCTTTGTTGGCTGCTTTAAGTAACTTGAGACTGCTTTTCTTGGAAATAGCAATCGGCATCATCACACCCGGATACACGACGTTGTTCCGGATAGGGAGCACGTCGTAATAGCGCTGACCTACTTCTTCGTACTGCGCTTCTTCAATATATTTATTTTCTTCCATACTTTCTATTAGCTTCTTTATTATCCGTTTCCTTATTTATTATCCGTTTTTATTCGTTCTCGTATTATATGCTTTTGTCCGTTCCCGTATTATATGCTTTCTTCTTTCTTTATTTATTTTTAGCTTCTTATTAATCCGTTTTTATTCGTTCCCGTATTATATGCTTTTGTCCGTTCCCGTATTATATGCTTTCTTCTTTCTTTATTTTTTGTTTCTTATTAAAATCTCATCTTCTTATTCTTATTTATTTTCTTTTTCCCTTATTTCTTTCCTCCTTTTCTCTCTTCCTCCCCATATCACATCTTGTTCAAATACGCTATTTTACATAATCACGATTAGGTTTGAATGCTTGTATTTCTTTCACATATGCTTGTACAAGAATTATACCAAATATTTTTATCTGCCATTTTGGCAGATTTTATTTTTTTATCGTATTGTTTTTTCCGTCGTATGTTCATTCTCCGGCATTGTATGCCGGTCATATTTTCTCTGTGCATTTTTCGCGCATCATTGCGCGAACCTCGCCACTTATTTATTCTCCGTTCTGGGCTTTTTTCTCTTTGAGTATCACCATCCTTACAAACACCGGAAACATCCCGTAAACCACTTTCTTATCCCTTCCTTCATTCAGCATCTCATCCGCACCTCCGTTAAACTGTGCGTTCCAGCGAGCCCTGAGCTCCGCGTATCTCGGATGGTTCTTGTCTTTCACAATCGTACTTGCCTCGCGACAAACCTCACTCCATAGCCGCGCCTGAGCCAATTCAGCCTCAGTTCTCGGACTACGGTCATAATCCCGCGACCTACGCTTAAAAAACTCTTGAGGACCCACTTTTATCACGCGTCCCGAATCATCTTTCCAGCGTTTAAAACGTGCCTGAACACTTGACCAACCGGCCAGTTTTCCTCGCAAACTATCAATTCCCGGACTCAATTCTGCTCTTGCCATACAAACCTTCTATTTAACATAATTCTTTAGTTCTTTTTTAGTACATTCTTGGTTCTTATTTAGTTCTTATTTAGTTCTTATTTGGTTCTTATTTTGATCTTCTTGGTACGATTCAGGTAC
>JAFVHA010000157.1 GCA_017478035.1 Paludibacteraceae bacterium
ACCCGCAGCGATACATAAGACGGAAAGGATAAATCGGATCGTTTTCATTTCGGCTGCAAAGGTACAAAAATAAAATGACATATGCAAATTTTTTTTTCATTTTTTTCATCATTCATACTTCACTTTCATGATAAATACATCATAAATACACTGCAATTACGGTCCAATTACGGTCCAATTACGGTACCGGAACGTATCCCACCAGACCTTATATATATACTTTGTATATATATTCCGTGATTTTAGAAAATGTCTATCGGAATATTATAAATTGCATGCAAAAAACCGGTCCTGACGATTAGACCGGCATTTTGTAGTGTTCCCTGATAGTTTGATTTTACGAACGCGGGATGTATTTCGGGAAAGACTGCTCGAAAATCCGTACGGCTTGGTCGATTGAGCCGAAGAGTTCACCGCCGGATGCATTGGCATGTCCTCCACCATGGAAGACCTCGTTTGCCCATATGTTGACGGGTCTGTCGCCTTGCGAACGGAATGAAATACGGATACGCGGTTTGGGTGTTCCGGGTTTTGGGCGCTCCTCGCGCATGAAGACAGAATACCAGACATCACTGATTTGTAACGGCATATTGACGAGTCCTTCGGTATCGCCTACCTGGTAATGATAACGTTCAAGTTCGTCGGCCGATAGGGTAATGAGTGCGAGATGATATTCGGGATAGATGCGCATCTTCCGATAGAGTGCATAACCGGTGAGACGCATTCGATCCGCCGAATATTGATTGAAGACAGCATTATAAATATCATCCTTTCTAATGCCGGCACGTACCAGATCAGCGATGATCTCGTATAATTCACAATTGGTGGAGTTGAAGGAGAAATTGCCGGTGTCGGTCATGAGACCTGTATAAATTGCAGTTGCGATTTCAACGGTCAGATTGGCTATACCTGACAGGCTTTCTGATTTTATCAGTTTATAGACGATTTCGCAGGATGAACAGGCTTCGGGATGAGAATGAACCTCATCGGCAAAATCAACGGGATTAAGATGGTGGTCGATAAGAATCTTCGGGCAGGGGTTGGCCATCATCTTATCACCCATAGGGCCGATACGTTTGGGGTCATTGAAATCTGTGCAGATGAACAAATCCGCCTCTGCGATGAGGGCATTGCTTCGTTCGGCACATTTCTCGTAAATGAGAATATCCGCCGCTCCCGGCATCCAGTTGAAGAAAGCCGGGAAGGCGTTGGGAACCACTATGTGCACCGATAGGTCGTTAGCTTTTGGACGTTGGTTATTAAGCCAATGATAGAGAGCAAGGGAGGAACCCATGGCATCACCATCCGGAGCCATGTGGGTGAAGATGACTATATGATGTGCCTTGTCAACGAGTGATTTCATAGGAGAAGCCGGTATTTATTGTTTGGTTTGGAGGTGTACATAGAGGCCGGGAAGGAAGGTCTTTTTGACGCCGTCGATACATGGCCCGAAGAGGTAAAGCGGGAAGGGTTTCCACTCGTCACGCTTCCAAACGACTTGATAGGCTCTTGGATGTATATCCACGGATGAAGGATTGCTCTTAGGGATGAGCGAATTGCCCAAGGTGTTGAAGGTGTTTGCATTGCGCGTGATAATCTTATAGGGAATATCATCCTCTTTGTGCACCTGAATCTTCAACCCGTGATATAACATCCGGAAGGTACCGCTGGCTTGAGTTTTATCGCCGGAGTACTCGGTGCTCAGTTCATCAATTATACAATCTGAGGTCATGCCGACAAGGGGTCTGACGAATGAGTTGAGCATGTTGGTGTTGATCTGCTTGGCATTGATGTGCATGGAGAATCCGCATTGCTTGTCCATTCGCATTTCGAACGATGCCTGTGCCGAACCCTGGTCAAGGGGACAAGTGCCTCCGGCGCTTAAGATGGCATTGCGGCGGTTCGTTATATTGTCCACTTTGGCTTTGATATTTTTCAGGTCCATCTTACCTATATTGGTTTTTGTACTCGCCAACTCAATATGTATGGCTTTGATGTTTGCGTTCGCCTGTTTGACCAGGAATGTGACGGGCAGGCTTGTCAGAATCTGCTGCGGCATCGGGAACGGCCGTGTAGGTGCATATCGGTTGTCCCTGTAAATATTCATTTGTTTGACGATAGCATCAATCCTGTCAAGGCTGAGGTCTTGCGCCAATGCTTTCCGGATGGGGTTGAGCGGTGATAGTTCCACGTGCTCGAACTGCATATCCATCCATGTGACGGGTTCACGTACGATATCTCCCAATTTGTTTTTCGGCATTGTATTCGCGATGCGTGTGGAACCAATAATGACCGATCCTTGATCTTCGTGGTTGATATCGCGCGTCTCCAACTTCATTCGTCCGTCCGGGAATAAGATAGCGGCGTGATCCAAAGAGAAGCGATAGACGGAATCACAATAGGTGAACACCGAGTCATAGGCCAAATGATGTGCCGTGAGCGAGCAACTATCTGCCGTGACATCGAGTTTGGTACGAAGACTATGCAAAGCCATGGACGCGTTCTTCAGATGGAGATGCATCAGTTCCGCCCTATTGAGCGGAAAGGTGAGGGTGGTGTCCATTTCTATTTTCGGAAAACAGTTTTCGGGATGCTTGTCATCCAGCCATAGTTCTACACGCGGTCGAACAACATAGAGGTCGGACACAAGTACCTCTTTCTTAAGCATCATCGAATAGAAGATACGTCCGAGTTCGATATGCTCCACATAGATTGACACGCCGGGACGGGAGGTGGTGTCCTGTTGATGGACAGGTTCCCCGCGGAAATCAAATCGGATATCGTCGATACCGACGGTACCGCTGAATAAACGCACCTGAATAAGTCCGCAAGAAGCTTCTCCTTCTGGAAGCATTGTCAATGCCTGGTTCACTTTGTTCATGGCAATACGAGAAACCCATACATCCGCTCCGATGAAGATGATGATACCCAATGCAAGTACTGCCCCCAGGACAATGAGTGTGATTTTGGTGGTTTTTTTCATAATCGTGCAAGTTTGATAACTTCTTCTGCAATGCGCTTGGCAGAGTCTTTCTGAGCGAGTTGCAGGATGTTGGTATGTAGTGTTTTCAGTCGATGTTCGTCGTTGATAAGTTCTATAGCGGTTGGAATCAGTTTCTCCGCAGCCTCGGCATCACGCACAAGCACTGCAGCATCTTTATTGACAAGTGCCAGGGCATTATGTGTTTGGTGATCTTCCGCTACATTAGGAGACGGAACAAGAATAGAGGGCTTGCCAAGTAGGCAAAGTTCACTGATAGACGATGCGCCGGCGCGTGAGATAACCAAGTCTGCGTTCGCGTATCGGTCCGGCATATCGGCAAGGAAATCCAGACACTCGATGTTCGCCGGACTGCCAGCTGCCTCCCAAGCCGCCTTGCATCGATCGTAATAAACCTTACCCGTCTGCCAAACAACTTGTAGCTCTTGGCTCTTGGCTTTCAGTTGTTCAAGCGAAGCCATCACTGCCTCATTGATCGTCCGCGCCCCTAAAGAGCCGCCGATGATCAATAAATTTTTACTTTTTAGTTTGTCCTTTTTAATTCCGTCGGTCAGGTTCTGGCGTACCGGATTGCCGGTAAGAATAATCTTGTCAGCGGGGAAGAATTTCTCCATACCCTCATATGCAACGCATATCTTTGCGGCTTTATTTTTGAGAATCTTATTGGTTACACCGGCAAAGCCGTTTTGCTCCTGTAGCAAGATCGGTATTCCCATCTTGGCGGCAGCCCACATAGCTGCTCCGGATGCATATCCTCCCACTCCTACGCCTACATTCGGTTTGAAATCCCGAATGATTTTCCGGACTTGCCGGATAGACTTGACAAGGTCAATGAGTACGGAGATGTTCTTCCACGGTTGTGCGCGATTAAAGCCTCGTACAGGCAGGCCAATGATCTTATAACCCGCTTGTGGCACACGTTCCATCTCCATACGACCGAGTGCACCGATAAACAGGATTTCAGCTTCGGGATCCAATTCTTTGAGTGCGTTAGCAATGCTGACTGCGGGGAAAATGTGACCACCTGTTCCACCGCCGGAAATGAGATATCGCATATTATTTACAATTTTACGATTTTCGATTTGATTATTTATTCCAATGTAACAATCGGGGCATCGTCCTGGCTTTCAGCGATGGTCTCTTGGACACGTTCGCGAAGTTCCAGCTGTTCGCGACTCACACCCATCATAATACCGAAATATATTGACGTGATAAGAACCGATGTTCCCCCTCGTGAAATAAGAGGCAGGGGTTGCCCCGTAACGGGTCCGAGGCCAACGGCTACCAGCATGGAAATAAGTGCCTGGCAAGTGATCATGAGCGCCAAACCCATCGTCATGAGCATAGCCGGCATATCCGAATAACGGCTGGATACATTACATGCCCGGAATAGAATCGCCAAGTATAGGAATATCAGGAACCCGGCTCCGATGATGCCGCTCTCTTCCACGATGATGGCGAAAATATAATCGGCAAAGGCAAGAGGCAGATAATCGCGCTCCTTACTGTTCCCCGGCAATACACCAATGGGCGATGAACCGCCTCTGGCGATGGCAACGGCGGAATAGACCTCCTGAATATTCTCATCCGTAAGCTGGTATTTGGACGTTCCTTCGTCCACAAAATGCCTGTCAAGCCGACTCACCCATGTTGTGGCACGTTTGAAGGGTCCATGCATTTCCCGTTTGGGGCGCACGAAACCGAATTCCACGATGGTATATCCAAGTCCCAGCACAAGCACGGCAATGCCGACCACTGACATCGTATATTTCCACGGGATGCGCGCAAGAATCCAAAGGCAGAAGATAATAAGTCCGATAAGTACCGCCGTAGAGAGGTTAGAGGCCATGATTGGCAACATGACGACGGCTGTAATGATAAGGGTTCGGTAGAAATACTTGCGTTTATCGTCTTCGGTACGAATACGCGCCAGCTGGTCTGCCACCACGATGATGAGACTTAGTTTGGCAAGTTCGGATGGTTGGAAAGTGATTCCGGCTATACGCACCCACCGCGCAGCTCCGTTAATAGTGACTACCAACGGATTGCCGGGTATCATCGTTGAATAGACGAGCAGGGCACTAAGCACCAATAATCCATATCCGCAGAACCGAACCCAATAGGTAGGAATAAACTGAATGACAAATGCTGCGGCAATGCCGAGCACGATGAAGAACATCTGCTGACCTATTGGTCCAAGTGCAGAGTGATGCATGTAAACGAGAGTAGAAGACGCTGAGAAGAGCGCAATTATCGCCACCACAATGAGTGTGATGAATAATCCCCAAAACGTTCGGTCGATATTGGATAAATCGAGCTTTTTCATGTTCTAATCTCGTGATTACGTGAATTCCTCTCCATTATAGTTTTCTTACGGCCTCCATAAATTGATTGCCGCGGTCTTCATAACTCTTGAAGAGGTCAAAAGAGGCGCAACAGGGCGAAAGGAGCACCGTGTCCCCTTCGTGTGCTGCATTGTAAGCACTATGAATGGCATCGTGCAAATTATCCGTATCAATAATTTGCAATTTGTTATTTGTTATTTGTGATTTGTGATTTGCGAAATGTTCACGCAGTTTTTCGTTGTGCAGACCCATAAAGACGAGGGTATGACATTTCTGACACACCAGTTCGTCAATCTCGGAGTAGTCGTTTCCTTTGTCCTTTCCTCCGAGGATAAGGACAGTAGGAGTAGTCATGGCCTCCAAGGCATACCAGCAAGAGTTGACGTTTGTCGCCTTCGAGTCATTGATATAACGTACGCCTTTTACCGTAGCCACATATTGTAAACGGTGCTCTACGCCTTGGAAAGTCTTGAGACTCTCGCGAATGATCTCTTTGCGCACGCCCACTACGTTTGCCGCGATGGTAGCAGCCATGGAGTTAAGGACATTATGCTTGCCTTGCAGCGCCAATTCCTCTTCGCCTACAGGTAGCGGATTGGGTAGCGTGAATCCGTAGGGATAAAGAGTAGCTCCAAGTTGCAACTTTTTCATCTCGCGGTCAATAACAGGATCTTCCGCCCAATAGATAAACGCGTCATCTTCCGTTTGATTACGGGTAATGCGGAACTTGGCATCGATATAATTCTGGAATTGGAAATCATAGCGATCCAAATGGTCCGGAGTGATATTCAGTAAAATGGCTATATCAGCCTTGAAATCGTACATGTTATCCAGTTGGAAGGACGATAGTTCGATGACATAATAGTCATGATCTTCGTGCGCTACCTGCAGGGCTAAGGAATTACCGATGTTTCCTGCCAGACCTACATTCAGACCTGCTTTGCGAAGGATATAGAAGATGAGCGAAGTGGTGGTAGTCTTACCGTTCGAACCGGTGATACATATCATCTTCGCGTTCGTATAACGCGCGGCGAACTCAATCTCGGAGATGATGGGCGTACCTTGTGCTTGCAGTTTCTGAATGAGCGGTGCCGTCAACGGAATACCCGGCGACTTCACTACTTCATCCGCATTCAGAATTTGTTCTTCCGAATGTTTCCCGTCTTCCCATGCAATACCATTTTGGTCTAACAAGGCACGATAAGGTTCAGCAATGGTACCACAGTCGGATACAAAGACATCAAAGCCTTTCTCTTTGGCGAGGATAGCGGCTCCGCTACCACTCTCGCCGGCACCCAAGATAACAATTCTTTTCATAATCTATGGCGTAATGACGTCATGACGACATGACGATTTATCTTATTTTCAATGTTAATATAGTGATGGCAGCAAGGATGAGCGTGACGATGCAGAAACGGAGCACGATCTTCGTTTCATGGTGCAGGTTCTCGCTGCCTTTGAATTTGAT
>JAFVHA010000158.1 GCA_017478035.1 Paludibacteraceae bacterium
CCGGTCGCGTTGCGGATGTCATAATGGATGATATCGACGCAAGGAATACCGGCAATATAATTGACGTAATAATGGTCGTCGGTGATGGGGTACGACTGTTGGTTGGTGAACATCGCTCCGTATCCCAGTTTCTCGGCCGTCTTCCAGATCTGCTGCTGATAGTTGGCGGCATATTGCGTGGAGTAGAGTTCGCGGGGGAAGGAAGCGTCGGGTGCGCCGACCATATCCAATACGATGCCGTATTGGTATTGTTGATTGATGATTGATGATTGATGATTGTTGATTTTCTCGGCATAATTGGTCGCCCAGAGTTGGGAACCGAGACACCAGGTATCTTCGCGTTCCATACCGGTGTAGAAACGCGGCGTACCGGAGTCTTCGCAGTCGAAGAAGATGATGTCCACAGGGGTGGACAATTGCTGATTGTTGATTGCTGATTGTTGATTTGTGGTGTCCATTCTCAGACTGAGTTGGCGGGCAACTTCGAGGAGGACGGCGACGCCGGAAGCACCGTCATTGGCTCCGGGGACGTTATAGTAACGATCTTCGTAAGTCTCTTCTTCATCGCACCAGGGTCGTGTGTCATAGTGCGCGGCGAGCAGAATATGCGGACGTTGTGCTGTTTCCGGCGTTGAGAAATGAGCGATGATATTGTATATCTGTTGCATGTTTCCTCGATAGTCGGGCATCTGTCCTCGTTGCAGTTCCACTTTGGCGCCCCGTGCGCGCAGTTGCTGAATGAGCCAAACGGCGCAGTCGTTATGCGCTTTGCTGTTGGGCACACGCGGACCGAAAGCCATCTGAGCTTCGATATAGGTGTAGGCAGAGTCGGAGGAGAAAGAGGGACGAGTAATTGCATTTTGTTTCGGCGTGCATGCCGAAAACAAAAGTGCAATTGTACAAATTGATAATAGGATAATTGATAATTTACTCATCGAATATTGGTTTCGCTGACGGATGTATGGTTCTGGATAGCGCGGATAGTCTGGGCGATAGGGATAGCCAGACTCTCGATATGCAGTTTGGAGCAGCATTCGGGGTTGATGGGCAGAGAGTCGGTACAGATGAGTTCTTCGAGTGCGCTGCTCTCGATACGTTGGCACGCGTCTCCGCTGAGTACGCCATGTGTGACGACGGCGCGTACAGACTTGGCTCCTCCTTCTTTGAGCACCTCCGCAGCTTTGCAGAGTGTGCCGGCGGTGTCGGCGATATCATCATAGATAACGACATCCTTGCCGTACACATCACCGAGAACGCGTATCTCGGACACTTTGTTGAAGTCCGGCCGGTTCTTATAGCAAATGACCATGGGCACTTCGCGGTCGGTCATGGTATGCAGTTTCTTTGCGAAATTAGAAGCGCGTTTGGAGCCGCCCACATCAGGCGAAGCGACAATCAGTTTTTTGAGGTTAAGCCCGGCGATATAGGGCGCCAGCACGTTCGAGCCGTAGATATGATCGACGGGGATATCGAAGAACCCTTGTATCTGGTCGGCATGCAGATCGACGGTGATGACGCGATCGGCGCCCGCCGTCTGCAGCATGTTCGCCACCAGTTTGGCACCGATGGAGACACGGGGTTTATCCTTGCGGTCCTGTCTTGCCCAACCGAAATAGGGGATGACCGCCACCACTTTGTATGCGCTCGCGCGCTTGGCGGCATCGATCATGAGCAGGAGCTCCATGAGATTATCGCTGGACGGACAGGTGGACTGAACGAGATAGACGGACTGTCCTCTGACGGACTCTTCGAAATAGGCGCAGAACTCGCCATCGGAGAAGCGGTCGATGCGCATATTACCCAACTGGCAGCCGAGCTCTTCACACACACGTTGCGCCAACGCGAGACCTTTCGAGCCGGCAAAAACCTTGAACTGATTGGTAGCTTCCATTATTTTTTCTTTTTATGTCCGTTGAGGGGTGCATTGGGTTGCGCCATCATCTGTTGGAAGGCAGGCGAGTCGCAACGCAGTTTGCCGTCGGAAAGGCGCTGTATGTCTTCCCGTACACGCAACAGTCCGGCATCCTGGTCCCTATTCCAGACCAGGTTCCGCTGCCTCATGCACTGGGCGATATACAGTTCCATTGAGTCTCTTTCCACGCCGGCCGGCATGCTTGCCGCATAAGCAATCATATCCTGCACAATGCGACCGTAGTTACGCATCCGAATAGGCGTGGTTTGTCGATGTAATTCCATGATTTATTTTCGCTTAATGAGATAGATCATCGTGGGATAGTGGTCGCCGTAACCATTCTGCCATACGCCGGCTTTGGTGGTACGGAGCGGTGTTCCTTTATCCTTTCCTTCCTGGACGGTGAGGAAAGGTTTGTTGAAGATCTGCGGTTTCCAGTATGTCCATCTGCCGTTTTCAATCTTCTCGTTCATGAGCGGTTCGTTGATGATGATCTGGTCGAAGAGGTTCCAACTGCCGTTGTAAGCCAAAGAGCCGGTACCTCTGTCCAAAATCTGCCACATGGTGTTGAAATATCCCAGCGGCTCCACGTCCTCGCGGTATTTGCGAGCTCTGAGAACGTCTTTGCAGGAATGGTTGTAAGGATCATCGTTCAGGTCTCCCATGATGATTATTTTCGCTTTGGGTTCGGCTTTGTAAATCGAGTCGCAGATCTGCATGCAGAGCATGGCGGCCGTGTCACGTCCCGGTCGGCTGGACAGCTCGCCTCCGTAGCGGCTGGGCCAGTGGTTGACGATGATATGGATTTTCTCCGGGCTGAATTTCTCGCCGCGTGCGCTCTCATTGTAGAGATAACCGGAGACGCAGAGTTGGAGACGTGTTTTGATCACTCCTCCGTCGGCATAGTGCGCTTTGAGTTCAAAACCGTTGACGTTAGAGGGCTTGAAGAGCACGGTGTCGTAGAGGAAGCCTACATCCACACCACGGCGGTCGGGACCCTCGATGAGAATCGGTTTGAGGCGGCGGTTGTATTTGCTGTTCGCCTCGGCGCAGAGGTCTTCGAGACATCCGATATTCTCCACCTCCGCAACGCCGATACACGCGGCACCTCGGGGGTCATAGTCCGTACCTAACTGCGAAACGGCATAGGCCATGTTTTTGACTTTGTTCTCATACTTATGAGCTGTCCATTTGTTACCGCCGTCCGGCAGGTACTCATAGTCATTCTTACCCTCATCATGAATGGTGTCAAAGAGGTTTTCCAGGTTGTAGAATGCGATGCAACGAACATACTGACCCTCTCCGAGTCTGTCGTCCGAAGCCTGTTTTTTCTTAGCGGCATTAGCGTTTGCGCTAAAGACCAGTAGCAATGCAGCTACCCATAAAAATGTGTGTTTCATATGATGTGTATTAATGATTTTTTCAAAATCCGCCGCAAAGGTACATAAAAATTTGCAAATATGCAAATAATTTTGCAAAAATCGCACGTACTCTTGCATATCTGCAAAAAAAGCAGTACTTTTGCAGTCGGAAATGCATCCACTATTACCACAAATATGGAAATCGGCTTCGGTGCGTAACGTAGGCAAACTGCTCTCGGCAAACGTGATAGCGCAAGCGTTGGGCATTCTTGTTTATCCTGTTTTGACGCGTCTGTACGCGCCGGAGGATTTTGCGTTGCTGAGTCTATTTGCGAGTATCGCGAGTGTGGCAGCGCTGGTGGCGACATCGGAGTATCAGTATGCGATCGTGCTGCCCAAGGAGGACGACAAAGCGCATTCGTTGGTGCAGTTATGCCTGATGCTGCTGTTGGGACTGGTGGCGGTGATGGTGCTCTCGATACCTTTTTCGGGTCTGATAGCAGACTGTTTCAAAGCGCCTGAGTTGGCACGATGGTGGTGGTTGATGCCGATGTGCGTGTTGGCGATGGGACTATGGAATATTCTCAATTACTGGTATATACGCCGGAAAGCTTTCACCCGTGTGAGCGGCTATCAAATCACGCAGAGTGTATTCGCCGTGTCCGGCAAAATCGGTTTCGGTTTATTAGGCTGGCTTCACGGCGGTATGATTCTGGCGGTGGTGTTTGCACCGTTGTTATCCGTGTTCGTCAGTATCGGTTTGGCTTGGAAGAAACACTTGCGCGAGTTGCTTGATGTCCAGCGGAGCCGGATCAAAGAGGTGGCCGGCGAGTATGCTAATTTCCCGAAGTTCAACCTGCCCCGTTCGCTGGTCAACTCCGTTGCGCAGTCGTTGCCTATCTGGCTGTTGACGCCTAAGTTCGGATTGGAGCAGGTAGGTCAGCTGTCGTTGGCGCTGATGGCGGCTTTCGTGCCGTTGAACATCATTGCCCGCGCGTGCTATCAAGTCCTTTTCCAACGCGTGTCGGAACTGGTTCAGCAACGTCAGTCCATCCGTCCGGTTCTTCGCCGTTTCATGTTGTTTACCATCGGAATGATGGCAGTCGGAATGACCGTGGTGTACCTCATCGTACCGCAGTTAGTGACGGTGTTGTTCGGCGCGGAATGGCTGGAGGCGGCGACGATCATCCGTCGTCTGTTCCCCTATCTGATGCTGGTACCGATATGCGGCTCGCTCTGTTTCCTTTCCGATGTGTTCGGCAAGCAGCAGATGGCGATGTGGCTGGAAACGGGTTACACCGTAGCCATGGGCGTGACGTTGTTCTTGGGAGTGCGGTACGGGACATTCCTGACGACGATCAGTCTGTACGGATGGTTAGGCTGCGCTTATCTGTTCATCCAGTGGATGTGGTTTCTATGGCTTATTCGCCGTTATCAGCAAA
>JAFVHA010000159.1 GCA_017478035.1 Paludibacteraceae bacterium
AAGTGACCGTTTCCGCCGAGCAGAACGGCAGGCTCTTGTCCTTTGCCTTGAATGAGGGAGAGGAAGTGAGTGCAGGCGCTGAGTTAGGGCTTATTGACACGGTGGCGCTCGCCTTGCAGTTGGAGCAAGCCCGCGCTACGCGTCAGGTCTATGCAAGCCAGCGTCCCGACACGGAGAAACAGATAGCCGCTACCCGTAGCCAGTTAGCCAAGGCGCGCACGGAGCAACGCCGCTGTGAGGAGTTGGTCAAAGACGGTGCGGTGCCGACCAAGATGTTAGACGACGCTACGAGCCAAGTGGAGCTCTTGGAACGCCAATTGGACGCGCAGCTCTCTTCGCTCGCCCTCAGCACGAACACGCTCAACAACCAGATGGCGGCTACGGATGTGCAGATACGCCTTTTGCAAGATCAGCTCAACCGCTGCCATATTAAAGCACCCATCACCGGCACGGTGCTTGATAAGTACGCAGAGGAGGGGGAGTTCATGGCGGTCGGCAAACCGCTCTTCAAAATAGCGGACATCAGCCGGATGTACCTGCGTGCGTATATCACCTCGCAGCGTCTGGAGCAGGTCAAGACAGGTCAGACGGTCACGGTCTTTGCCGACTACGGAGACGGGCTGCGTAAGTCCTATGAAGGCGTCGTCACATGGATTGCTTCGCACTCGGAGTTTACCCCAAAGACGATCCTGACTGATGATGAACGTGCCGATCAGGTCTATGCGGTGAAGATAAGCGTCGTCAATGACGGCTTGATAAAAATAGGAATGTACGGCGAAGTGAAGTTCTGATGAAAGCGATAGAGGTACATCATCTTAGCAAACGTTACGGCGCGGTCGAGGCGTTGCGGGACGTCAGCTTCGAGGTGAACAAAGGAGAGATCTTCGGTCTGATCGGTCCGGACGGAGCAGGTAAGACGACGCTCTTCCGCATTCTCTGCACCTTGCTCAGACCGGACGGCGGCACCGCTACAGTGGACGGCTTCGATACCGTACGTCAGATGAATGCGATCCGTAGCCGGGTGGGCTATATGCCGGGGCGCTTCTCGCTCTATCAGGATCTGACAGTGGAGGAGAACCTGCGTTTCTTCGCTACGCTCTTCGGCACCACGGTGGAGGAAGGCTATGAGTCCGTCCGGGCTATCTACTCGCAGATAGAGCGGTTCAAGGATCGCCGCGCAGGTGCCCTCTCAGGCGGTATGAAGCAGAAATTAGCGCTCTCTTGCGCGCTGATCCATCAGCCCAGCGTACTCATTCTCGACGAACCCACCACCGGTGTCGATCCCGTCAGCCGCAAGGAGCTGTGGGAAATGCTCACTTCGCTGCGGGAGAGAGGACTGACCATCATCGCCTCTACGCCCTATCTGGACGAGGTGCGTTGCTGCGAAAGGGTCGCTTTCCTCGATCATGGCGAGATACGCGGTATCGGTACGCCGGACGAGATACTGACCACCTTTGCCGATATCTTCAATCCTGCAGGACTGCCGCCTCTGCCTTCTCGGCAAAAGAACGAGGAGAACGTCATCGAGGTAGAGCATCTGGTCAAGGCGTTCGGTGCTTTTCATGCCGTGGATGACATCTCTTTCTCGGTACGCAGAGGCGAGATATTCGGCTTCCTCGGAGCGAACGGTGCCGGTAAGACCACCGCGATGCACATGCTCGCGGGGCTCAATCAACCGACCTCCGGCAAAGGACGTGTGGCGGGCTTCGACATCTCCACCGAGTACGAGCAGATCAAGCGGCATATCGGGTATATGTCCCAGCGGTTCTCGCTCTACGAAGACCTCACCGTCAGCGAGAATATCCGCCTCTTTGCCGGTATCTACGGCATGCCGGACGATGAGATCCGGCGTAAGACGGATGAAATGTTAGAGAGACTCCGTTTCAGCGAACATAAGAACGATCTCGTGCGTTCGCTTCCCTTGGGATGGAAACAGAAACTGGCGTTCTCCGTCAGTATTTTCCACGAACCCGAAGTGGTCTTCCTCGACGAACCCACCGGCGGTGTCGATCCCGCTACGAGACGGCAGTTCTGGGAACTCATCCGCGATGCTACCAAACGGGGTATCACCGTTTTTGTGACTACCCATTATATGGACGAGGCGGAGTACTGCGACCGGATATCAATCATGGTGGACGGGCGCATCAGCGCAATC
This sequence comes from Paludibacteraceae bacterium, assembly GCA_017478035.1. Classification (GTDB taxonomy): domain Bacteria; phylum Bacteroidota; class Bacteroidia; order Bacteroidales; family Paludibacteraceae; genus Colicola. The sequence goes on from JAFVHA010000159.1 coordinate 2,156, forward strand.
GGCACGCCCGGCGAACTGAAGGAGCGTTTTCATCTGCCCGATATGGATAGTGTCTTCACCTATCTGGCGCGTCAAGCTACCCGTTCTGCGGATTAAAAATCAAATGATAAATGGGCAACGGCTTCGCCGATCGTTTGAGGCTGTAAGCCGAAATAAGAAATGACCAAATAGTAAATGACTCAGTTTTTCTCTTTTGTTATCAAGGAAGCACGGCATATCTTACGTGACCGCCGGACGATGCTCATCCTCTTCGGCATGCCTTTGGCGATGATGATGATCCTCGGTTTTGCCATTACCACCGATGTACGCGATGTGCGGACGGTGCTCGTGACTACCTCCTCCGATCATCTCTCTACGCAGATGGTCAACCGTTTGGCGGCTTCCGAATATTTCTCCATCGTCGCAAAGGTCGCTACGCCCGCTGAGGCGGAGCGGTGGATCCGTGCCGGAAAAGCCGATATAGGGATGGTCTTCTCGCCGCGTTTTGCATCGCGTGGAGGCGTGCAGTTTATCGTGGACGGCAGCGACCCCAACATGGCGCAACAATGGACGGCATATGCCTCCGGCGTGCTCCTCAACCCGCAAGGAGGAAGGGTGAACAGCCGAATGCTATTCAATCCACAGATGCGCTCGGCGTATAATTTTGTACCGGCTATCATGGGCATGTTGCTTATGCTCATCTGCGCGATGATGACCTCTATCTCAATCGTCCGTGAGAAAGAACGCGGCACGATGGAGGTGCTTCTTGTCTCGCCTGTCCGTCCGCTGATGGTGCTCATCGCCAAGAGTGTGCCGTAT
>JAFVHA010000160.1 GCA_017478035.1 Paludibacteraceae bacterium
CAAGATCAGTAAGAAGTATCGCACGACCTACAACTACCGCAAGGCGAGCGAACGTAAGTACACCTCCATCCGCGGCGAGCGCACCACGCCGATCACGCCGGCAGAACAGCTCATCCAGGGTAAGTTCTCCACCGTCCGTGCAGCCGCTCTGGCACGTAGCCGCGACCTGGCGCACCTGACCGCCGACCAGGCTCGCTGGGCACTCGCCCGCAAAGCCGGAGACCCGCACACCACCTTCAACGGATGGCTCTTTAGCAAAGGCTGGGAGAACTACGACGAGGAAAGCGGAACGGTCATCTGGCCCGACGTACTCTAATGGACAATTGATAATTGACAATTGACAATTATGAAGAAACTGTTATTGGCAGGCATGGTGGCAATAGTAGCCACCGCCTGCAACGTGACACGGACCGTGACGACACGGTCGGAGATGTGGCAAAAGGGCGACACCTCGGTAATCATCCAGACCAAGACGGTCGAGACGTATGATGCCACGAAGAAACTCTAATATCCGCCAATCTTGGCGGATACAAAAAGAACGCGCGTACACACGTACGCGCGTTCTTTATTATTATCCGCATGGCTCAAACGGGTGTCGAGCCTTTACGCCTCGGTTGCTGACCGCGACTTAACCTCTTACAAAGCCCAACTTCCATCCACTCGCGGCACACATCCAGACCCGCAGGCCCCGATAGACAAAACCACCCACGCCCCAAAGCGTTATTTCCGCCTCGACAACTTCATCCGTTCCATGGTCTACCAATCCCTCAAAGCACAACAAAACACCCAGCAACTGACAGATTAGCACGGTTTTTTGCAAAAAATCAACTTTCCAATGCGATTTTAGCCCAAACACTTGCATATATCAAAGAAAAACAGTAACTTTGCAGCTGGAAGTTGCAAAGGTTAAAAATAACACCAATAAGATACTTCTTCTTTTCTGGTGACAACAAGTTTCCTCCATATAGGAAGGAAGGTTTGGAATTGATTGAGAACTAATACAACATTAAATAACGAAAACAGCTACAACCGCCTATGATAAAAAACGATTAAAAGGCAACATACATAAAATAGCGTTATAGCTTGCACTCTTGATTATCTGAAATCTCGACAGTTTCGGCATAATTGACCAAGAACAAAAGCTTTTGAACGCTCACTGCTTTATAAGCGTGGGCTTTTGTTCGTAAAGTTTGGTCAATTTAGGTAGTCGAAAACCTCAGATAATCAAATGGAGCAACTTTAGTACCACGCTCTTTTTATGTGCCAACTGAATCTAATATTAGGTGCGAACGGAGTTAAGCTGAAAATCCGATAAAGAGTAGGCGAGTTAATAAATCCAAACAATGTATGAGAAAAAGTATTCTTTTTTATGTAACCATGTTACTGATGATTTCGGGGATTAGGCAGTATAGTTCAGCCCAAACTAATACTGGATATGCAATAACCTACTCCTACTCCTCTCAGAAATTCCCCAGGACTGTTACATTCAAAATCGATCGTGGCACTACATCCCATCCTGATACAATCATTTATAGAACAGTGAGCCTTACTGCCATTGAGGGACAGCACTTCGACGGGGTAAGTGGTGTGATCGTGTTTCCTACAGGAACATTCTCGAAGACGGTTGATGTAAATGAGAGAGCTTTATTAGATCGAGATGCTGCATATCGGTATCATACAGGAGAGTCGTTCTTCTATCGTTTCGAAGTACTGGACATAACAGGAAAATGCAAAAATGGGAAGGTCATGTCAATCACATCCGGGATCGACTTAACTAAACGAGATGGAAAACAATACTCTGACTTTACTTATTTCTATGGTGTCCAGCGCAAGCAGATTGCACCTGACGGGCATCAATTTGCCGAAGACATAATAGTAACCGACAAGGGGTATTCTCAGAATTATTCTTCTTTTGGTCCTTATACTATGTATGGTAGTTATGAGCATCGAGAATACTTTGGTGCGAGCAAAGCGGAAATCCTTGCTACGCTCGAATTTCAAGCCAAAGAAACGAACGATGGTTATCAGCATGTACAAATACTGGTTGATAATCTAGATGATTGTGATAAGGGAGATCCGGACGCCATCAACAAAGCACGATATATGGCAAAATTTGAGCATGGTTCAGGAGAGCTGAACACAGAGTATGCCCAATATGTGTTCCCCGTTGCCGCTGTTGGTGACAACGAAGGTGCTGAATTGCCATGGACGGACTTGGATAATAATGTGGGCAAACTTACGCTACAGCGATTTAACACAGGGTGCCGCGCAGAGGATGGACGATTGATAATTCCTGCCAATTTTAAGAGTGGAGTGGTGCGCTACGATGCTTCCGGTAATGGCGCAGATAATTGGAATGTCAAGAAATCATATATCAACCTGGAACTCGTTGACCGCTATGCTCCGGAAGTATTAGACATCAAAGTGAGCCAGGATGCGTATCGCACAGGAAACGAGTTATATGTCAGTATCGCATTCAATGAAATGGTCTATACCGATGACAAACCGGTATTGTACACCTCATGGGGAGCATTGCCATACCTGATGGGCAAAGGAACGAATGTTCTCGCTTTCGGAGGAAAGATTACCGATGGTGTGGCTGGCTCTCAACTGGAGATAGAGAGCATGAGTTCGCCGGTTAGAGATATTTTAGGACATGAGATGACACTCACGCCTCGCGCCATACCCTATGCCTATAAAACCGATAACGCCAATTATACTATCTCCTACGACCTCAATGGAGGAAGTGTGGAAACACCTAACCCAACTACTTACCATGGTGCTACACCTACCTTCGCGCTGAATAATCCCACTAAGCAAGGATATACCTTTATAGGTTGGACAGGCTCAAATGGAGAAGAACCGCAGACTGAAGTAACGATTGCCCAAGGCTCAAGAGGAAACAGGTCATATACGGCTAATTGGACCATGAATACCTATACTGTCACATGGCAGAATGAAGATGGTACCATCTTGGAAACGGATGAGGATGTTACATATGGCAGTAGGCCTTCTTATAATGGTGAAATGCCTGCAAAGGCAGCCGATGCGCAATACACCTATATGTTTAAGGGCTGGGATGCAGAACTCGCCCCCGTGACAAGTGATGTTACCTACACCGCTACTTATCGCGCCACGCTCAACACATATACTATCTCATGGCTCGATGATGAGGACAACCTGATTGACCAAACGGTAGTGGCGTATGGCGTAGTACCGGAACATGAAGACGCCGTGAAACCCGCCACGGCTCAGTACACCTACACCTTTGCCGGTTGGATACCCGAGATAGTGGCAGTAACGGGTGCTGCTACCTACAAGGCAACATTTGATACAACACCGATAGTTCCTACTACTATTGACCAATCAGTTGTTGATACCAAAGTAGTTAAGTTTTTCCGTAATGGTCAAATCTACATCCTTCGTGGCGATAAGACCTACACCATAATAGGACAAGAGGTGAAGTAGAATTAAGTACCATCCTTCACTACTACATAAAGAGCGCGCATACATATGTACGCGCGCTCTTTATATTATCTCCCTCGCCTTTAGAAGAGGGGCGGGGTGGGGTTACCCTCCGAAGTTATCGAAGCGGATGTCTGCGTCATCCACGCCAAGCGAGTGGAGCAGGTCGAGGACGGTTTTAGCCATCATAGGAGGACCGCAGAGGTAGTACTCGATGTCCTCGGGCGCGTCATGCTGCTTGAGGTAGGTGTCGCCCATGACAGGAGCGATGAAGCCCGGGGTGTACTTGATACCGAGTTGGTCCGCCTTCGGGTCCTGACGGTCCAGCGCCAAGTGGAAATGGAAGTTCGGGAACTCCTTCTCCAAAGCGAGGAAATCGTCGAGGAAGAAGACTTCGTCTATCGCACGTGCGCCGTAGAAATAGTGCATCTCACGGTCACGGCAGTTGCGGGTCTTGAGCATGTGCATGATCTGCGCACGGAGCGGCGCCATACCGGCTCCACCACCAACCCAGATCATCTCCTTCTTACTGTCATAGACAGGACGGAACTCACCGTAAGGACCGCTCATGCGCACCTTGTCACCCGGTTTGAGCGAGAAGATATACGTGGAAGCGATACCGCACGGTACGTCCATGAACTCCGGTCCGTTGGGGCACTGCTCCTTCGGTTTGAAGGGCGGGGTAGCGATACGGACGGTGAGGGTGATGATATCGCCCTCGTCGGGGTAGTTAGCCATCGAATAAGCACGTACGGTAGCCTGGGTGTTCTTCTGTTTGAGTTTGAACAGCCCGAACTTCTGCCAAGCCGGCAGATAGAGGTCACCGATGAGGGATTTATCGAAGTCGCGGTCGTAGTCGATGTCGTACTCGGGGATGATGATCTGAGCGTACGAACCCGGCTCGAAGTGCATGTGCTCGCCCGGAGGCAGCTGCACCTTGAACTCCTTGATGAAGGTAGCGACGTTCTTGTTGGAGATGACTTCGCATTCCCATTCTTTGACACCGAGAACGGCTTCATCGACCTTCATGGTGATGTCTTCTTTCACTTTGACCTGGCAACCCAGACGCCATCCTTCTTTCTGCTGCTTGCGGGAGAAATGGACGGTCTCGGTAGGCAGGATCTCGCCGCCTCCGGAGAGAACCTGGCACTTGCACTGTCCGCAAGAGCCCTTACCGCCACAGGCAGAGGGGAGGTGAACACCGGCTTCGCCGAGTTGGTTGAGGAGGCTTCCTCCGGCGGCTACGTCATATACCTTGTCGCCGTTGATGGTGACTTTGACGTTACCCGAGGAAACGAGGTAGCGCTTGGCGATGAGCAGGATAGCCACTAACAGGAGTATTACTACTAAGAATACTGCAACTGCATAAATAATAGCTGTTATATTCATGTCTTTATTTTCGTTAAAGAGTTAAAGAGTTAAAATGGTTTTTTCTTTGCGAAAAAACGTTAACTAAAATGACTTAGCGATTGTTAATTCCGTTATTCTCTTGAAGAGTTTTTAATAAATTATTCAGTTTAGAGGAAATATTCAAGCACTTATCCCTTAGGAACTCGGCATCAGCCAGGCTGAGGTAGTCCAAGTCCTGTGCAAGGTATAACATGCTTTTAACTTCTCCGCACGAACCATTTGCAATATTCAGGAACGAGATAAGTTGTTTGTTGTCCTTTGAGAACTTACTGCGGTCGAAACCTTCCGCAATATTGTTCATGATTGACACGGCAGCACGTTGGATTTGGTCTTTAAAACCTCTATCCGTGTTTTGCAGGAAAGCCGCATAAACATCTTTGCACAATGTACGTGCCTCTTTCCAAACAACCATATCTTCGAAACGTTGAATCGTCATAAGTAACTATTTAACGTCGCGTGTGCGCGACCATCTTAACTATTTAACGTTTGTGAAACAAACCATTTTAACGTTTACAATTCCAGTCCGCTGAAGCACATGAACGCCATCGCCATGAGGCCGACGGTGATGAATGTGATGCCAAGGCCCTGCAGCGGCTTCGGTACGTCGTTATACTCCATTTTCTCACGAATACCTGCGAGGCAGACGATGGCTAAGAACCATCCCAGACCCGAACCGAAGGCGTACATG
>JAFVHA010000067.1 GCA_017478035.1 Paludibacteraceae bacterium
ATCCAATGCTCTTTGCATGATTAGTGGTGATTAAGTTGTGAAATGATACGATTGATGTCTTCGGAGAAGGGGATAAAATGCTCAATACCTGCTTGATACGGCTGCGGGTAGTCGCGGTTGAAACGGACGAGCGTGGTGTCGTGGAGCTGCGCTGCCATCCTCTCAAACGGCATTCGGATGATCACCGGCGTATTGAACCCCACGCCGAACTCCAACAGTAGCAGTCGTTTGTCAGCAGCCTGTTGCACAAACGTGCGATACCGCTCCTCCTGCTCATGCCACCGGGCATCCTCTACGAACGTGTTGTCGCACCGCAGGTTCATTGCCACCGGCTCGCCGTCCGGCGTGTGCGGAACCATTTCCGACGGAATACGGCAATCGCGTATCTTAGGCAGCACGCGCTCAACCCATTCGCGGTTATTATAAAGCTCTTTCGGTTCACCCGAAGCCGGCTGGAAAAAGGCGTAGTCCCCTTGCGTGGCGAAGATCCGCTCCGCCGCAAAACCCGCCATCTCAAACTGCGCGTCCACATTGGTCGTCAGCACGAAATAATCCTTCTCCCGCACGACCTCCAACAGCTCTTTGTACAGCGGCAGCGCACCCGTGCGATACCGTGCGAACCATATATGTTTTGCCCAGTAAGCCCACCTCTCTTCCTCCGTCTCAAACGGGTAGAACCCGGCGGTATAGAGGTCGGTGAACCGGTAGCGGGCAATCCACTCGCTGAACTCACGCCGGAAATCCTCTCCTGCGTAGTCCAATCCGGCAGCGGTAGTCAGACCTGCTCCGGCTCCGATAAGCACGTAGTCCGCCTCCCGGACGAGCCGCCGCAACTGCTCCACGCGCTCAGAGAAGGGCGCGATAGATGGCGTAATCTTTGTCGAGAAAAACATTGAATACAATCGTTTTGAGGTTCTTTCTTGGAAACTGTTTCACCGTGCTGACGGCTATCTCTGCCGCCCGTTGGTTGGGAAAACGGAACACACCCGTGGAGATGCAGCAGAAAGCGATGCTCTCCAAACCGTTCTCCTCCGCCAGTTCCATACACCGGCGGTAACACGATGCCAACTGCTCCTCTTGCTGCTTGGTCGGCCGGTCGTCCGTTACAATCGGTCCGACGGTGTGCAGCACGTACTTGGCAGGCAGGTTGTAGCCGTGTGTGATGAACGCATCGCCTGTCGCCAACAGCCGCCCTTGCATGTGGTCGTGGCACGCCTTGCGCAGTTGCAGACCTGCCGCCGAATGGATGCAGTTGTCAATGCAGTTGTGCAGCGGCGACCAGCAACCTAAGGCCTGCGCGTTGGCTGCATTCACGATAGCGTCCGCCTGCAAACGGGTGATGTCGCCCTGCCAGAGCAGAAAAGGATTGCTCTCGGCGTCGGATTTTAGACTTTCTATTGTCACCACTCCTTTGTCCGCCGCCTGCGCTTGCAGTTCCGCGTCCTGCATGGCGAGGAATTCCTCAGGCAGTTCTTTCGGCTCCCACACATTCATCAACGCCCGCAGCAGCCGTTGACGCTCGCCCGGCGAAGACGGTATCCGGCAACGGACCTGCTCGTCCGCCGCCAGATACGCAATACTCTTTTCTATGTTCGCCTGTCTGTCCATTATTTTGCTGCGTAGAGCGCGTTAGCCAGAGCGGCTGCGTCCCCCGGCAACTCCGGATAAGCGGCATTCAAGGCAGCTAAGAATCCTTCAGCATCGGCATTCTCTGCCAACAGACGCTGAACGGTCTCCAAGTACGCAATCTTGAACTCAACCTGTTTCTTCTCCGCCAAACCTCCGTGTCCGCCGATGAAATATTTGCAACCGGAAGCAAGTGCCTCTTTGGCTTCCGCCAGCTCAGCCTCAACCGCGGCAACCGACCCCACCTGCAACGGGCTTACGTGCGCCTCTGCCGGTGTCCAGTGGGTGTAATACACCTGATTGCCGATGATGATACTTGCGCCCGGGAAATCGCTGGCGGCTCCGTGCTCGAAACGGAAACTTACGCCTGCCCATTCTTGCGTCTCGTCAAACGGCACTTCGGCTGCTTTCTGCGTCGGCAGATCCACCATCGTTTCACCGAAAGCCTGTGCAAATCCGCTCATCATTCCCGAATAAACAGGACCCTCAATGAACGCCGGCATACCTTCAGGCATGGTCAGCGGCAGTTTGTCCGAACCTCCTAAATGGTAGTCGGTGATGTCGGTAACAACAGGTTTCTCAAGCGCAGCGATGTACTCTGCAAACTCCGCAGCATTCTCTTTGAAGAGCGGATACTCCATAACGACCAGTCCGTCCTTGCCCTCAACGATATAAGACGCATCGCCCATCACATCGTTGCTGTTGTACACATGCAGACGGAATCCGTCCAACTCATACGCCGTCATCTGACCAACGGTCATCTCGGGCAACTTCACTTCTTTCTTTGTGCAGGCTGCCATACTCAGCGCAGCCGCTGCAATAATCATAAATTTCTTCATAATGTCTATTATTTAGTTACAAATCATTTATTGGGGTCCACGACGGGCACTAACGGAGTGTGTCCGGTGGGGAGAGCGGAGGCAATGGTCGCACCTACGATTTAGCAGAGAGCGGTATCGTTTTTGCGATCCATTTGCCGAACGCGACTGCAAAATTACTGCTTTTTTTTCATTCCCACAAGAAGGCACGAGAAAGTGGCTTACTTACCAAAAAGTAGGAATTGCGTAAATACGGCTCAAACGCCCCTACAAAAAAATGCATTTTTTTTTATTTTTTTAATTTTCCCTCTCGGAAATTTGGTTACTTTCGGAAATTTTTGTAATTTTGCAGTCGATTTCAATACACATGTATATGCGTAAAATAAATAAGGAGGTGGATCCTCAATACTTGAATTGTCCGATTCGGAACGTGATTGACAAATTCGGCGACAAATGGTCGCTGCTTGTGTTGTACCAACTGCACGACAAAGGCACGCTTCGTTTCAATGAGTTGCACCGTGAGATGGCGGATTGTTCCCAGAAGATGCTCTCGCAGACGCTCAAACGGCTTGAACAAATAGGGCTTATCAGCCGGCAGGTTTATCCCGAAGTGCCGCCGAGGGTGGAGTACAGCCTCACTGCCCGCGGTCAGTCCCTCATGCCCCATGTCTCCGCCCTTATCGGCTGGGCTCTGGAGCATTTTGAGGAGATAGCAAAATAAGGGCAGTAGCGGCTTTGGCACACGATTTGTACTAGATAAACAAACGCGTATCACATTATAAATCATCGTCTTATGAAAACCAAACTGCTTACTCTTTGTTTCGCCCTGATGGCAAGCCTGACGATGTCCGCGCAGTATGTCGTGTCGGACAAGTACGACCTCTGGTTCGAGGATACGAACAACGAGATGACCACCCGCAAACCGGAGTATTGCACCGAACACTACCAGGACCTGCGCAACGGCTGCCAAGTGCGGCTGTCCGGTAAGAAGGTCTATATCTACCGCAACGGCTATTCCATCCTCTACGGCGATGAAATCAACGTGCTCTACAACGGCTATTACCGCGTTCGCCGGGGCAACACATGGTATCTCGCTGACGAAGACGGCGACCTCGTCAGCGGCATCTACGGCAAGGAGATATTGTATTATCCGTTTGGATACGTGACCATTCAGCGTTCAGGAGGCTACTGGGACATCTACCATTGTTCGGGACGCAAAGTAGAAACCTATTCCTATGAGATTCCGCAAATGTTCGGAAACGGCTTTTTCTGTGTCAAGCAAGGCTCGTATTGGTACGCCGTGGACCAAGATGGTGACAAGATCTCCGGCGTCTATGGCGACGATATCTTCCTCCTCAACAACGGCACCTGGAAATGCATCCGCGGCAGTTATGTGACATATGTGGAATAAAGTGCAAAATAACAATGAAAAAAGTAGTACTACTCATTTTCCTTGGTCTCGTGACCTTTTCGCTTCCTGCGCAGGAGGCGGACGCACATATCGCTTCGTTGGTGAACAACGAGGAGTGGTTTGCGCTTGCGGAAGACCTGCCGCTGTACAGCGATTCCATGCAGGCGGATTACCTGCGCCTGATAGCCGAGGCGATGCTGCAGGCACGCACGAACCGCACGGAGGAGGCTGTGGCTGCTTTGACCAAACTGCTCTCCGAACATCAGTCGGAATTAGGCACACAGACCGCCCTCAGTTTTGCACTCTTGCGTTTGCAACTCATTGGGAAACAGGGACATTACGCAGAGGCGGCGGACGGCATCCAGCGTATTATAAATCAGTTGGAATTCTCCGGTGTGACAGACACGCAGGCTCTTCGGACGCTTCAGAAACACTATGCCGTTTTGCGCAACTATGCTCCTTTGTCCGTCTCGCGCCCGGAAAAAGACATAGCGGTGCCTTTCCGTCTTATTACACCACAGGTAACAAAACGCGAAGAATGGATGCGCGGCGGAAAGAAAGCCTATAAAGGAAACCTCATGACCATCCCTGTGCAGGTACACGGGAAGGAATATCCGTTTATTTTTGATACGGGAGCAGGAGCAACTTTCCTGTTCGAAAAGACCGCTCGGGAAATGGGGCTTACCATCCTGCCGGACACCGTCACTGTCAACGGTTCGCAGAAAGGTCTGCGGGCATGGATAGACAGCCTGCAAATAGGTGAAATCACATGCCGTAATCTTGTTGCGTATGTGGGATTGTCGGACGCTATCGACACGCTGATGACCGGCGTGGATGCTATCCTCGGAATGGATATTATAGCGGCCTTTCCGGAGACACAGCTGCATATGGACAAGCAGCAACTGGTCTTTCCTGCACATCCGACTCCTATGCCGCAAGACACAAAGCCGAACCTGCTCATTGACGGAAGCTTGCTATTGAGAGCCAAGAAAGATTCCGTCCCCCTGACCTTCCATCTGGACACAGGCTGCTCTACCGCAGAACTATACAGCGCTTATTATCATAAGTTCGCCGCCGAGACCGGCAACACGGCGCAGAAAGATACGATTTCCACGCTCTCCTATGGGCAGATTCACAACATGGAAGTGTTGCTCCTGCCAAGCGCATCTTTTATGGTTGGTGACCAACCTGTAAGCATGGAGGAGGTGTATCTCTATCCGTCTTCCGGCGAGTACCTGCATCAGCACGACGGCCGCATGGGAATGGACTTTCTCCGTGCATTCAATAGTATCACCATCAACTTGAAGGATATGTATTTGAAAATAGATTCTCCCCAATAATCCCACATAAAATCCGCTATTAATCCGCTGTCAAACACGATACATATACGATAGATATACGTAAGATACACGTTAGATATACGATACATTAGTATAACCAAAGTATAACAACACTATACCCAAATAAACATTAAATTATGGCATCAGTAACACCGGCATCGCCGTTTGAGAGTATGAGCGGCAAACTAAGTAGAAATGAACGGATTGTCATGCGTACGCGGAACGGACGTATGCATGCTTACGCTATCCAACATCCGTATGAAGGACCGTTGGCGGAGAGCAGAAAGAAAGCCATTAGCGCTTTTGCAGAGGCGGTCAAGCAATGCAAGGTCGAGATGGGAGATGCGGAGTGGCTGGCGTATTGGGAAGGGCTGTATGGGGAGTACAAGAAACTTGCAAACAAGAACCTCAGCCGCGCCAACCGTCGTTTCTTCGGCGAGAACTCCACCGCCGCCACGCAAGGAAAGTATTATTCCACCCTCCGCGGCTTCATCATCGCCCAGTTACGGAAAGAAACAGAGTGACCAACGAGCATGACCAGTGAGCATGACATATGGCAATGGCAGGAGCCGGATACGGCATGGAAAGGTGCCGGGCTGTACCATATCACGCTGACCATCCCCTCGCGCGAGCCGCTTCTGGGCGCCCTCGTCATCCCCGGCGGCGATGCCAGCCAAGCGAGGGTGGAAGTGAAAGCGTTGGGGCGAATGCTCATCAATGCTCTTTGGGATGTGCCAAACAAGCACCCGGAGATACAAATCCTGCATTATTGCCTCATGCCCGACCATCTGCATGCAGTGTGGTATGTGCGCCGAGAAATGAAACGGGGGATAAGAAGTGCCGTACAAGGCTTCTGGCAAGGAATAAAACAGATAGGACGTGCCTATTCTTCTATTGCCCCGACTGCCAGTCGGGAAAACTACCAAGAATTGCTCCGCTCTCTCCAGACGCTTACGCCGCAACTCCGATCGCAGTTGGGCGATGCCGCCTATTATGCCCTTCCTCCCATCTTCACCGAGATGCCCTTCGTCCGCCCGATGGGGCAGCGGCGGCAGCTGCCTGCCACGCTCCGTTATATCGACATGAACCCGCAGCGGCTGGCTACCAAGCGTCTCATGCCGGGTTTCTTCCGCGTGCAGGAAGGGATAGAGCTCGCCGGGCGCACGTACAGCGGCGTGGGGAACATCGCCCTGCTCCAGGCTGAGCACTACGCGCCTGTCCATGTGCGGCGGATGATGGTCGAGGCGGCGGAACACGGTGAGCCGCAGCAGATGCGCGATTACATGAACGGCTGTGTGCTGGCTGCCCGCAAGGGCACGGTGATGGTCTCGCCTTTCATCTCGCCGCAGGAGAAACAGGTGATGGAGGTGCTGCTTAAAGAGGAACGACCGTTCATCTGTATCGCGGACAACGGCTTCCGCGATTACTACAAACCGAACGACGGACTCTTCGATGCCGTAGCCGCCGGTCGCGTACTCATCCTCTCCCCGTGGGACTACGATGCCGACAAACGCCATGTCACTCGCGCCGACTGCGTAGCCATGAACCAAATGGCGGAAGAACTTTGCAACCACTGTTCCCTTTCTTCCATTGAGCCGGATTGAATCCAGCCTGGCTGCCAAACAAAGAAAAATTCTTCTATTGCCCCGACTGCCAGTCGGGAAAACAACAAACAAAAACTGAAAAAGAATGAAAATAACCGGGAAATATAAATTTGGCTTTGACGCATGGGCATTGGGGTTGTTCGTGTTAGTGATGATACCTAATCTCTTCTGGTTCGGTGTGCCGGCTCCAAACGACATCTTGCGAACGGTATCCGTCACACCGGTAACAGACACCATCGGGGCTGTGCTGCAAGTACTGATGATTGCAAGTCTGTGTATGGTTAAAAACAAGAATGCCGGTAAAATGCAGCTCTCGCCTCTGATTATTGGCGTGATAGCGTGTCTGGCGGCGTACTATACAGGCTGGTGTCTGTTCTATTCGGGTATTGTTGGGAAGCTTGTTATCGGGCTTTTGACCCTGCCTCCGTGCATAGCCTTTGTGCTGTATGCCACAGACCGAAATAATCTCCCAGCCATACTCTTTGCCTCCGGCTTTATGCTGTGCCACGTAGTATTCGGAGTGGTAAATTATATGTAAAAAGAGGTATATATTAGAATGATAATACAGAAAAAGCGAACAAACTCTTGCATAATTAACAAAAAAAGAGTACCTTTGCAGTGGGTTTGACTTTCCAAATTGTAAAAAAATGTGATTTTGGGAAGTATTGCCCGTACTCGCGTACCGAAATATGATTACCAAGGTATCCAAATCATCGATTTGGCAGAGAGGCTGCTTGATAGATGAATAAAACGATGCCTTACAACAGAGATAGGAACGAGAAAAAAACACCCATATCGCATAAAATACTTGCATATGTCGTTATTTTGTTATACCTTTGCAACCGAAATTTTGTGTAAGCGCACTTTTTAATAGGCAACTGATTATAGCTACCATGATAATTACAACCACACCGACCATTGAAGGTCATCAAATCAAAGAGTACAAAGGACTCGTTTCCGGAGAGGTCGTCTTCGGAATGAATTTCGTAAAGGACTTTTTTGCCGGACTGCATGATTTCTTTGGCGGTCGTAGCGGCGGCTATGAGGAATCTATGATCAAAGGCCGCCAAACCGCCCAAAAAGAAATGGAAGAAAAAACTGCCAAACTCGGAGCCAATGCCATCGTGGGTGTTTCCTATGGCTACGAAACAATGGGTCAAGGCGGTTCCATGCTCATGATTGCCATCTCCGGCACTGCAGTAGTTATTGACTAAAAATAACAGACATATGAGAACTATAAAAGAACACATCTATTATCCAAATTACCAAAATGGTGGTAAAGAATTGCAATTTCCCAATGATCCCAAGTCATACTTGGAAGCGTCATGCGGCGAGTGGGAAAGCACTCCGATTGAAGACAAACTGCTTGATTTGGGGTATTTGGTTACACATGGTTTTGATTTGCAAAAATATGTTGCGGGATATGTTGCAGAACATCAACAAAATGAGCAATACGTCCTAAGTGCATTTATCAAACTCATAAGTTATCTGCGGGCGCAAGATGACGAAGATTATGGTATGTTGGTGCTCTATAATGAGGAAGCTATTTCTATTCCTGAAGCCGTAAATTTGTTTTGCAAGGAAATCGCATTGCGGTATGAACAGCATTACTATTCGACAGGCTCTTTACAACCATCAATAGAACAGCAATTAAAAAACTTGCCGGCATGGGATTATTCTGCATTAGCAGAACTAAAACTGACGAAAGAAGTATATTTCAATGTATTCAAAATGCCGACAGATGAATATATCCGCAGAATGAATACAATATGAACTCCATAGAAGATATACAAAAGTCTTTCAAAGACTTATTACACTCGTTATTGAATAGCCTGAACGAAGGATTTGATGTCAATGAATTGGCTTATTTGAGTTCACAAGGCAAAAACGAATTACAGATTCGAGATAAAATTGCATGGCGTTTGCATAATGAGATAACAGAAAAATTAGGAAATCAATATATAGTTTGTCGTGAATGGAGCCCGAAAGGATTTGGCAGAGCGAAAGTTGATTTGGCTGTCTTGGAATTAGATGCAAGTTGTACTCAAATTGTACGCACGATTGCTTTAATTGAGTTCAAGGCTCAATCTATCGTAAAAAAAGAGAAATGGTATCTCGCTGAATTTGAGCATGATATAAAGAAGATGAAAGAGATTACAGAGAAGTGCTCTGTTTGCCGAGATGCAGATATGTACTTTGTATTTCTTGAAACAGGACAAGAAAAGAAAGTCAATAATTACAAACCGATTATTGCCTATTCACAATACCAGACCGGTAAAGTAAAGTTCAAAAAAGATGCGGATTACATATCCTCTATTCACTCTTATTGGATGGATTTTAATAAGTTGCTTGCAAATCCGATAGTAGAAGAAACGCCAAAAATAATATATATCGGAGAAGCCTATGGATATAAACAATACATATCACCTCTAATCATAGGTCCACTAAAAACAACAGATATAAAATCATGAAACGTGTACCCAAGTATATAAAGAAATTCATGGGAATGGATTTTCGTTCCGTTGAAGGTATGGATGCCTCTTTTGAATTGTCTGATTTTATTAATCCAGACTTCGATTGCGGTGTTGAAAATCGTCCCGGATGCTACATTATTTCTTCTCCCGATAGAGAAATAGAGTATGCTAACGGAAAGAAAAGTCCTATACTATATATTGGTTGTTCCGATAAATTATATCGGAGACTGCATGACGAACACTATAACAAACATTATAGATTGCTGAAAGAGAACAAGGACTTGGGAATATATAAGAACTATGTGACCATGATGTCGGACAAATATCAATATATGCTATACTATGGTTGCCATGTGGATGTGTTCTATTGCAAGGGAGTTCAAACAGCAAAGAATTTTGAGAGTACTCTGCTGGCGAGTTTCTATGATACGTATAGGTGTACGCCCGTTGGTAATGCAGCACGGTCTTTTAGAGTAGAACGTCAATAAACAGATGCGCAGAACATTTTATAACATAGAGAAGTCCCACCAACTTGATTATTATAAGCAATACAAGAATCATAGACCCGCAGGAACTTCTTGCTCCGCTCAAAGAAACAAATAAATACGACACTTTGTACAGTTATCTTAATACACGTTATTGGCAATGAAACATATAGTATCCATATTTATCTGCCTTATCTTTGCACTCTGTGCATCAGCTTCTGATGTCAAGATTGACAAAGAAAATTGCACGATTACCAAAGACGGCAAGACATACAATCTGTACGGCAAGGTAAAGATTGTGGATTCGTTTGAGGACATTAAAGTGAAAATAGTGGACTCTTTTGAGGACGCAGACATCAAAATCGTGAATTCTTTTGAAAACACATGTGGTAAAGTAAAAATCGTAGATTCCTTTGAGGATGTCAAAGTGAAGATAGTGGATTCCTTTGAAGATATAAAAATCAAGATAGTAGATTCTTTCGAAGGAATAAAGAAATAATATGAACGATTTTATTTATCATATACCGATACCACCAAAGTGAGGGTGCAATCTTTCTTCCATTACGCCGGATTGAATCCGGCAAAAACATAAATGAAACAAATGAAAAGAACCATATTTTACATATTATTACTTGCCCTCTGCTCCTGTGCGGTACAAAGGGCGACGACGAGCGAGGAGTTTTGAGAAGAATAGACCAAGATAATTTTATAGGAAAAGCGTGTTATTTTGAGCATAAAATTATAGGAAAAGCGTGCAAACTCTTGCATAATTAACAAAAATGTAGTACCTTCGGACGCCGCCTTACTCCGTAACTCCCCCGAAGTTACGTTCGCAAAATCCTGCAAATGGCAAAATAAAATAAATTTTATTTGCACATTCGGATTTTTTGTTGTACCTTTGCAGTCGAAATTTTTGTGTAAGCACACACCTTTTTAGACGGAAAGACATTTTGCTATGTGAGACAAATACCGCCAAGAAATCAACTCTCTGACTCGCCTGTCGGATGGTTTCCGCCGTATAGTTATTTCCAATATGTTAGAGCCCACGCACATGAATGACAGCGGAATATATTTTGTGAATGTATATGATTTTCTCCGCAACCCTGCGGCATATATAGGTAACTAAAACGCTTGTCTCCAACACAGGATTAACACAGCATTAACACAGGATTAACACAGCATTGGCGGTACGTCTCTCCGAGAGAACCGCAACGAACCCCTAATAACAAAAGAGTACCTTTGTAGCGTTTACACCGGATAGTATCCGGCAAAATAAAATATAAGAATAATAATTAATTGTATTATGTCCGGATACACAGAGAATAGCTTTGATAAAAAAGCTAAAAGAGGAAAGAAAAATTTAAAGCTAATTGGCAAACTTGCTGCAACTATCGGTACTGGAGGATATGCAGCACATAAAAGTTTCCAAAGTACTAATCAACCATCGAATACGAATACAAATGTATCTATTGCGGGCTGTCTAATTGGCTTGCTGTTTGTCATTATAGGCTTTGTATTAGCTTTTACTTGTACAGACACCTTTATGGATGGAGCGATTTGTGTTATAGGACTTTCCGCATTGGGGCTTTTGTTGTTTTGGCTGATGTCGAAATCTACAAATCAAAAAGAGCATACACAAGCAAATGAGGAAGTAGCAATCAAAGATATTCCATATCATCCGGAACAAATAGGAGATGAGTATGCAAGATTTGCGCTTGTGCAAGAAGGAAAACGAACATTGTTTGTCGTTGGACTAAACCCAAGTACAGCAGATTCGGAGAAACCGGATCCTACAATGCAATCTGTATTGAGAATAGCATCTTATAATGGGTTTGATGGATTTATCATGCTTAATCTGTACCCATTACGGGCTACACAGCCATACAATCTGCCGAAAGAATTAGACAAAGACCTGCATGAAAAGAATCTGCAACTAATAAACGAATTATTAAAAGGACGCGAGAATGTAGAAGTATGGCTTGCTTTTGGAGCTAATGCAAGCAGGAGAGAATATTTCAAACAATGTTTTGAGGATATAGTAAAAACATTTAAGCCTTATAATCCTAAATGGTACTATATAAATAATCTCACAAAAGAAGGCTATCCTCCTCATCCTCTTTACCAAAGTGCAGATTATTTCAAGGAATACCCCATGAAATGATGGAATGCTTAATATCATCAGCAAAGAAGAATAACATTGCCCTTTCTTCCATTACACAGGATACTATCCGGCCCCGACTGCCAAACAAAGAAAAATTCTTCCATTGCCCCGACTGCCAGTCGGGAAAACAACAGAATAAACAAATGAAAAGCCCCATATTCTACATATTAGCCTTTGCCCTCTGCTCATGCGCGGTACAAAGGACTACAACAAGCGATAAATTCGCAAAAGACGTGCGGAGGGACCTTCCTTTCAAGGTGAGCGAACTGAAGGCGGTAAGCGGTCATGACAACACCTATTCTTTCCGCAGCGATGCCTATATCGGTCTGCTGCCGGACTACGAGGTGGACAGCGAAGGAGCAAGCATGATCTACCAGACTACGTTTTCCCCGACCCACCACACACAGCCGTCCAACATCATCTGGCGCAACATCGTCATCAACAAGCGGGACAAGCGCGTGCTTTGTATTGACCGTCTCATCCAAAACGGTAGGACGTTCGGCTATGTTTATGTGCTGCAATCGGAGACGGCGCGTTACAGCGACTCCGGCACGTTCCATTGGGATGTGAGCAACCCCAAACTGCTGCTCAACGTAAGCGACGCGATTGAAGGCATGAGCGAACTCTCCGTCGAAACCCTGAACGCATTAACGAAATAAAAGACAGAAATATGAACACTGCAACAAAGAAAGGATTGATATTTACCATTATTGCATACATTAGTGTGTGGCTGTTAGTCGGCGTGTTCCGGTTGAGTGGCAAAACAACCGATTCACCCGTATGGGCATTAGTTACTTCAGCATGTATGTTCATGCCGCTTGTGGCTGCTGTCATTACCCAGATACTTCATCGCGAGCCAGTCTTGGGCGGCATCGGCATCAGTTGGAAAATCAACCGTTGGTGGTTTGTTGCTTGGTTATTGCCCGTGGCTATGACGATAGGCATGATAGCAGTGTCATGTCTCATGCCCGGCACACACTTCATGAAAGAAAGCCCGCTACTCATGGATGTTTTGAACAAAGTCAATTCGGTCTTGCCGGAGGGTAAGCAGTTATCATATTCCGTCCTCCTGATTTCGCAGATTGCCAATGGTTTTATTGGCGGTATTACCATCAATGCTTTGTTTGCTTTCGGCGAAGAAGCAGGCTGGCGGGGATACCTGCTCCGGCAGTTCTCAGGGAAA
>JAFVHA010000161.1 GCA_017478035.1 Paludibacteraceae bacterium
AGACGGCGTACATCACCCCGTGAATCCACAGATCCCGCGTGGCAATCACTTTAGGCAGTTGAGGATTCTCCCACAGGCTGGCTACCGCGATGCCCAAGGCAATGAGAATCGCCGGAACATATTTCAGAGTTTTGTTCCGAAGCATAAATCACCGGCATCGCCGAGTCCGGGAACGATATATTTCTTTTCGTTGAGAATAGGGTCAATCGCAGCGCACCAGAGGGTAACGTCTTCGCGGTCGCCCAATGCTTTGCGCAGATAATCAATCGCTTGGGGCGTTCCGATGGTGCAGCATAGATGCGTGTGCTTTGGTTGTCCGTGTTTGAGAAGCGCGAGATAACTGACTTCCATGGACATGCCGGTAGCGAGCATCGGATCGGCGATGATGAGGGTCTTCCCTTCGATGGACGGGGCTGCCAGATACTCCGCCACGATCTCCAGTTCGCCTTTGTCATTCACGCGACGATAGGCACTCAGAAACGCATTCTCGGCGCGGTCGAAGATATTGAGAAATCCTTGATGCAACGGCATTCCTGCCCGCAGAATAGTGGCTAACACAAGCGGTTCGGCAATCGTGTTGACGGTGGCTTTCGCCAGCGGCGTCTGCACCTCCGTCGGCTCATAGGCAAAGGCTTTGCTTACCTCGACGGCCATCACTTCACCGATACGCTCGATGTTACGACGGAAGCGAAGCGGGTCTTTTTGGATATT
Organism: Paludibacteraceae bacterium; assembly: GCA_017478035.1. GTDB lineage: Bacteria > Bacteroidota > Bacteroidia > Bacteroidales > Paludibacteraceae > Colicola. Next base: position 712 of record JAFVHA010000161.1, read on the forward strand.
GACATCGCGGATCTCGCGAAGGAACTGGTTCAGCACGCTGTTCTGCTCGGATAGATTGATTACTTTCATAGGAAATCGTATTTTTTTTGACTATTTTGGCTGCAAAGTTACACATATTTTTGCATATATGCAAATTATTTTGTACCTTTGCACGATTTTTTACGAAATAGATATGAAAAACTTCGTATATCAGGATTCCACGATTGCTTTTGTAACCGCCGCTGCGCAGACCTGTCTGCTTATCGAGAAAGCCTCCGAGCACGATCGCAACGAATGGATGGAGCAGGTTCGCCGTCTGCTGCCTGTCTTGTATCTCCGTGCCCGTTTGGTGACGAAGGAAGAGCCGGTTATGGACGAGGAGCCGCAACGGTTTGTGACGGAGACGGATTATAACATGGCGTTGGTGGGTATGCGTGAATTGCTGGGTCAGGACGATGCGTATCTGGATGTGTTTGTGGACCAGGGCATTTATACGGACGAGGTGCAGACGGCGTATATCTCGGAGGGTCTCGCCGATATCTATCAGGAGTTGAAGGACATGGCGGCGGCTTTTCAGACGGGCGAGGAAGCTATTATGCATGATGCCGTAGTGCTGTGTCGTGAGGCTTTCGAGGCACACTGGGGACGTAAGGTATTAGCCGTTTTGCGGGCGTTACATGAGATATCAGACAGCACATATCAGTAAAGAACTTCTGCAGTGGATGCCGTTGGTGGCGTTTGAAGGCGAGGTGATTGTCGTGGACCGCGAAGAGCAGGTTCAGGAGGCGGTGGACTATCTCAGGACGCAGCGTGTTATCGGTGTGGATACGGAGTCGAGGCCCAGTTTCCAGCGAGGCATTCACTATCCTACAGCCCTTGTACAGATTGCCACGCGCGACCGTTGTTACCTGTTCCGATTGACCCATATCGGCATGCCGCAAGCCTTGGCGGATCTGTTCGCCGATCCGGATATATGCAAGGTGGGCCTGGCCTTCAAGGATGATATCAACGGCTTGCGACGCAGACGCAATTTCACCCCCGCCAACTGCGTGGATGTGCAATCGATGGTGGAGCAATACGGGATACTCGATATGGGCTTGCAGAAACTGTTCGCCATCTGTTTCGGAAAGAAGATATCCAAGAGTCAGCAGCTGACCAATTGGGAGAACACGTACTTGACACCCGAGCAGGCGAGATATGCTTCTACGGACGCGTGGGCGACGCTCCTTATCTACGAAGACCTGCTTGCGCACGAGCCGCTGCCCCGCGAGGAAGTGATCCGACTCAAGATGGCGGAGAAAGAGCGGATGATTGAGCACCAGCAGGAGATTCAGGACCAGCGTCTTCGCGAACAAGGCATCGAGCCGCCGCCTCATATGACGCCGGAAGAGCGCAAGGAGCATCAGGCGCAGAAGAAACGGGAAGCCCGCAAACGCAAGCGTCAGCGGCAGGCGACAAGGAAGAAGCTTAAAGTTTAGAGATATGAAAAAGATATTTTTACAAGTACTGCTGTTATCAGTAGCGCTCGTCGTTCAGGCGGAGGTTAAATATGTGTTTTACTTCATCGGCGACGGGATGGGAGATAACCAGGTGTTAGGCGCGGAGATGTACCGTGCAGCCCTGCAGGGCGAACCTCTTGGACGTGTCCAGACGCGCATGACGACTTTCCCGTACTCGGGTCATGCCTCGACGTATTCGAAGAGCAACGGCATCACCGATTCGGCGGCGGCCGGAACCTGTCTGGCTACGGGGACGAAGACCAAGAACGGCATGCTGGGTCTGGATGCAGACAGCGCACGTCTGACCACTATCGCGGAGGAACTGAAGGCGCAAGGTTGGGGTATCGGTATCATGACCACCGTCGCTATCGACCATGCGACACCTGCCGCTTTCTACGCCCATGTGCCCAAACGCAGCCAGTACTACGAGATAGGCGAACAGTTGAACGAAAGCCATTTTGATTTCTTCGGCGGAGCCGGTTTCCATTATCCGGAAGGCAAGCATGACGACAAGCCGGTTAACCTGTACCGTCTGGCCGAACAATCGGGTTATACGATTGCGCACGGCATGGAGGAAATGAAGAGTTTTCAGGATTCCGCAATCAGCAAACTTATTCTGGTTCAGAAAGACGATGACCAGGGAGCCAAGCACGGCGATAACCTGCCTTATGCCATTGATCGCAAGACGGGAGACCTGACGCTGGCGCAGATCGTTTCTACTGCTATTCCGTTCCTTGAGGCACGTCACGAGCGGTTCTTCATGATGGTAGAAGGCGGCATGATTGACTATGCGTGTCACGGCGACGATGCAGCTACGGCGATAGGCGAAGTATGGGATATGAACGAGGCGCTGGAAGTGGCTTATGCGTTCTATGAGCAACATCCGCAGGAGACCCTGATTATCGTTACGGCCGACCATGAGACCGGAGGTATGGCGCTCGGTAACAGCGATTACACCCTTCATCTGGATATGCTTCAAAACCAGAAATGCTCCGCATGGATCATCAGCGACCTTTTCAAACAGCTGTTCAAGGACAAGAAAAAACCGTCGTGGCAGGACGTTCTGCAGATCTACCGCGAGCAATTGGGTTTCTGGGATACGGTGGAGATCACCGCAGACGAGGAGAAAGAACTCAAAGCCGTCTTCAAAGATGCCCGTTGCGGCAAGGCGAAAGACGTCAAGACGATGTATAAAACCATTGACAAATTAGGCGAAGCGGGCATCGAATTGCTGAACCGGAAAGCGCACGTAGGTTGGACCACCCGCGCACACTCGGCACACGCCGTTCCTATCTTCGCTATCGGCCGCGGAGCACGTGTCTTTGAAGGCTGGCATGATAACTCGGAGATCGTTCCGTTGATGCGGAAAGCCATCCAGGACAGCCCCAAAATGAAGGTGTTACCCAAGAAATTTATACAAAAAATCAATTAAATTTGCATATTTGTAAAATTTTTTGTATCTTTGCAGCCGGTTTTGGAAAACTGAAAGTTAAAAAGTACAATATATGGACGGTATTATGAAGTATTTGGGAGTAGTTCTCCTGCTGTTAGGTGTTCTTTGCCTCATTATTTACAAGTTCGCAGCGCCTGTTAACTGGTTGTTAATCAGTGCGATGGTTCTGGAGCTGGGCGGCATCTTAGCTTATATCTTTATCAATAAAAAAGCATAACTGAGGCATGGCAGGCCAAGGTGGATTTAGTGATGCTGTGAAGTATCATCTTACCGGCATGTACCAGGATTGGTTCCTGGACTATGCTTCGTATGTGATACTGGAACGCGCTGTACCGGCTATTGAGGATGGTCTCAAGCCTGTTCAGCGCCGCATTTTGCATGCCATGAAGACGGTCGATGACGGCAAGTACAACAAGGTAGCCAATATCGTCGGTCAGACCATGCAGTACCACCCTCACGGCGATGCCTCTATCGGCGATGCGCTCGTTCAGTTGGGTCAGAAAGACCTGCTGATAGACTGTCAGGGTAACTGGGGCAATATCCTCACCGGAGACGGTGCCGCTGCGCCCCGTTATATTGAGGCACGACTCTCCAAGTTCGCCCTCGAGACCGTTTTCAACCCCAAGACGACCGAGTGGATGAAGAGTTACGACGGTCGCAAAAACGAGCCTATTCATCTGCCGGTCAAGTTCCCGCTGTTGTTGGCGCAAGGCGTGGAAGGTATCGCGGTAGGTCTGAATTCCAAGATCCTTCCGCATAATTTCAACGAGCTATGCGATGCTTCGCTGGCTTATCTGCGCAATCAGGAATTCCAACTCTATCCGGATTTCCCGACAGGCGGCGTCATCGATGTTACCAAATACAACGACGGCGAGCGAGGCGGCTCTGTGAAGATCCGTGCGCGTATCACGAAGGCGGATGACAACAAGACGCTGGTCATCACCGAGATACCTTACGGCACCACGACGGCGAAGATCATCGATACCATCCTCAAAGCAAGTCAGAAAGGCAAGATCAAGATCAAGAAGATTGACGATTTCACGGCAGACCAGGCACGTATCGTGGTACAACTGGCGCCGGGTTCGTCATCCGATAAAGCCATTGACGCCCTTTATGCCTTCACCGATTGCGAAGTCAATATCTCGCCGAACTGCTGCGTGGTGGAGGATAAGAAGCCGATCTTCACGTCCGTCAGCAACCTGCTTAAACTGAGTTGCGACAACACGAAAGCACTCCTCAAATGGGAACTGGAGATAGAGAAAGGCGAGCTGGAGGAGAAATATTTCTATACCTCGCTCGAGAAAATCTTCATCGAGAACCGAATCTACAAGCAGGAAGGCTACGAGAACGCGCCCGACAAAGAGAAACTCATCGCTTTTGTGGATGAGGCGTTAACGCCGTTCAAGGCGCAACTGATACGCGAGGTGCGCACCGAAGATATCGAGAAATTATTCGAGATACGCATGATCCGAATCACCAAGTTCGACTCCAAGAAAGCGGACGAGTTGATGAAGGACCTGGAGAAGAAGATCAAAGCCTGCATCAAGAATCTCAACCATCTGACGGACTATACGATAGCCTGGTTCGAGATGCTGAAGAAGAAATACGGCGAGGCCTATCCGCGTCGTACGGAGGTGCGTAACTTCGGCGCCATCAACGTCAAGGCGGTGGTGGAGAACAACGAGAAACTTTATATCAACCGCGAGGAAGGTTTCGTGGGAACGGGTCTCAAGAAAGACGAATACCTGTTCGATTGCTCCGATATTGACGATATCATCGTCTTCCATAAGGATGGTAAATACAAGATCATGCGCGTGGCGGAGAAGCTGTTCGTGGGAACGGATATCCTCCATATTGCCGTCTTCCAGCGTGGAGACGAACGCACGGTCTATAATGTCGTTTACCGGGACGGCAAGAAAGGCACGTATTTCATGAAGCGCTTCAACGTCACCGGTGTGGCGAAGGACAAGGAATACGACCTGACACAAGGCAAACCCGGTTCGCGCATCGTGTATTTCACAGCCAACCCGAACGGCGAGGCGGAAGTCATCCGCGTGACGCTCAAACCCGCTCTGCATCTCAAGAAACTCGAGGTATGCAAGGACCTTTCCGAACTGGCTGTCAAGTCCCGTACGGCGAGAGGCAACGTGCTTACGAAATTCGATGTCAAGTCGATTACGCTCAAGCAGAAAGGCCATTCGACGCTCGGCGGCCGCAAGGTATGGTTCGACGCGGATGTACTGCGCGTGAACTACGACGAGCACGGTGTCTATCTGGGCGAGTTCTGGGATGAAGACCGTATATTGGTCATCACCACCGACGGCGATTATTATACCACCACGTTCGACCTCACCGCCCATTTCGAGGATAATATCCTTCGCATCGAGAAACTGGATGCCGACAAGGTATGGTCGCTTATCCAATGGAACGGCGAACTCAAATATTACTACGGCAAGCGTTTCCGTTTGGACGACGCGAATGCGAAAGTGCAATCCATGCTCGGCGAAGACAAAGACTCGCGAATGGTGCTTCTCTCTGACCGGGCGGAGGCCACGTTCCGTGTGGTATTTGCGGATGAGAACAAAGCGCCGATGGATATTCTGATGGCTGATTTTATCGACGAGAAGTCCGCAAAGGCCAAGGGTAAACGCGTCACTACGCTTGAGGTGGCATCTTTCGAAGATATCACACCGGAGCCGGTAATCGAAGAGCCGGAAGAACCGGAAGAGGAAGTAGTGGAAGAGGAAGCACCGAAAGCACCGGACTCGATAGAGGTGGAAGGCGTGACGATGACTTTCGAAAAGCCGCAGGATACACAACTGGATTTATTCTAATGGAAATTATTTTAGGCAGTCAGAGCCCGAGGCGGCGTGAGTTAATGGCAGGTTTAGACCTGCCTTTTACGGCTATTTCTATTGATGCCGACGAATCGTATCCCGCGA
>JAFVHA010000016.1 GCA_017478035.1 Paludibacteraceae bacterium
AGTGTCTTTGAAGTGCGGCTTCGAGAATGCCAACACTTTCTCCACGGCGTTCAAGAGAGTTTACAATATCTCACCCACGGAGTTCCGGCGCCAAGTATAACGTTAGAAGTACAACAAATCCATTTATATAATTAACGAGGGGCAACCCTCACAGTATTAACAAACAATTTAAGTTATTATGAAAAAAACATTCACTTTACTCATTGCCCTCATGGCGCTATGCGTCAGTTCATGGGCAACGGTCACTCAGCAACAAATTGGTAGTTTCTACTACGAATTGGATGATGAGACCCACACAGCTACATTGATTAAAAATCCTAATGCATCAGACGAATGGACGAGTTATGATGTTTTCAGTGATCTCGTTATCCCCGGAACCGTTAACGACGGTACTGCAGACTACACGGTTACAACTATCGGTGAAAAGGCTTTCCAGAACGGAGGCATGCCTTCTCTTATTATTGAGGAAGGTGTTGTCAACATCGCCGAAAAAGCATTTTGGGCTTGTGGCAGTTTAAAAAAGGCTACCTTGCCCTCTACGGTAAGCAGTATTGGAGATTATGCGTTCCAGTATTCCGGTTTGACAAAAATCACCATCAACGCAACAACCCCGCCGACGTTGGGTTATTATGTGTTTGAGCAAGAAAATCCTTCATTAGCGCATATCTATGTGCCTTCCGCAAGTGTAAATGCTTACAAAGCAGCGTGGTCAGACCTTGCAAGCATCATCGGAGTTGCTCCTGTATCGGTTGAATGGAATGAGGCCAAGGTTGCAAGTGTTAATGTTTATTGCGATTATGGCAGCGACCCGGCATCGCAAACGGTTGATGGTATCACTGTTACGGCCACAGCTCCTGCAGGAGGAGATTACGCCCAGTTCAATACATACGTAGGACAGAACTATACTAATACGTATATTTCTATCAATAATGGAGGAACGATTACTTTTGCTCCTGCTTCCGGCAAACTGAAAAGCATTGTTATTGAATGCGGAGATAATGATAATTCGAGTAATCTTGTAGCAGGATCCGGTTGGACATGGAATAGTACTGGTACATATAGCGGTCAACTTATATGGACAAGTGCAACTGCAGAAGGTGCATCGTCAGTAGTCCTAGCTTGTAATGGTGAGTCATTCTCTTTTAACTCTATCACATCCGCTGAGTTTATCTTTGCTGACGCGGCTCCGGTTGATCCGTCTGTATCAACGATCACATGGGAGAACACAGACCTCCAAACACTCGATCTCTCTATGGAGGGTGGTAAATTTATAAAGGACATAGTTGTTATGGCATCATATGCGGATGTATACAATGATTATGTGTCTTTTAATAATAGTAATGGTTGGCCTGGCTTCTCCATGAGCAATAACGGATTGCTCACATTTACTCCTGCTTCCGGCAGATTGACAAGCATTGTTATTACATGTGATATGTATCCTGAAGATATGACACCATTAGCCACCGGATGGACATGGATTAGCGGCACTAAGGAACTTACATGGGAAGGTGATGCAGAATCCGTAGTGTTACAGGGCGATGCTTCTTCAACATCGTTCACTTCCGGACCGATTACATCCATTGTGTTTACGGTTAAAGATGCTGCAGCCCCAGCTGCTAATTCAGTTACGTGGACTACCCCCATGGTAAAAAGCGTAGATATCTATCAGAACAAGGGTGTTACTAATCGTGGTACAACGGTAGAAATGAATGGTGTTACAGCTACCGTTTCTGCCGTAGAGGGTAACGCCTATGCACATTTCCTGTCACAGGGTGATAATACAAACATTTCTTTGCACGATGGCGGAACACTCACATTCACTTCTGAGACACGTGAGTTTGAAAGCATTGTGATCAATTTTGATAGTGAGAATGGTGGAGTGGGATATGCGAATTATCCGACAGAATGGAATAGTATTGAAAGCACGTTAACGTGGGCGGCAACTCCTACCAACTCGGTTGTTTTGGAGGATGCGCTTGTTAGCCATATTACATCCATCGTGTTTACCTATGCAACAGCTCCGGAGCCGGATCCTATGCCTTCGGGTCCCTCGTTCATATGGGAACAACGCCAAGTAAAACATGTAAAGATGAATTGCAATAATGGCGAAACAAAAACCACTCCTGTAATTAAAAATATTATTACCTCTCTGACGAGAACAAGTGATGGCAACTGCTATTTTGGTGAATATGGGTATGGACAATTTGAAATAATGGATAACTGTGGTACACTGACATTCCAATCCATTGTCGGAGATCTCACAGGTATCATTATTACATGTTCAACAGTGTATTATGCAAATGATCTTCCAGCCGGCTGGAGATATGATAGCGAAACAGGTAAGCTTATATGGGTAGGTACGCCGACTGAGACGGTTACCCTCTCGGGCGATCTCAAGTTCACTATCACGGCAATCGAGTTCTTCTATGACCCGGCTCCCGCTCCGCGTTTGGGCGAGATGGTTGGTGATGGTCTATACGAAATCACGGGCGCACACACGGCAAAGGTTATTCATCAGACTCACGGACAAACGTATAGTATTCCTTCCTATGTGGAAGAGGACGGCGTGAAGTATTATATCACCGAGATAGATGAATATGCGTTTGCCAATATGGATGAAGAGGGCAATGTGTATGTCTACGGAGAAAATCTTGCTAAGATCGGTGCATATGCCTTTAAGAATTCCCCACGCTTGACGTTGGTGGCAATCTATAGTAAAGTGCTTGATGAAATCGGAGAAGAGGCATTTATGAATTGCAAACTCATGTCTTTCTTCGAATGTCATACTGCTGTTCCTCCTGTTCTCGGCAGCAACGCATTCAGCGGCGCTACATATATGAATCATATTGTTGTGAATCAGTTTGACGATATTGATGTAGTGTATAACTATAAAAATGCATCGGGTTGGTCGACATACGCTGATAAGATCATCGAGATGGGCGGCGAAGCTACTCCGGGTGAGCAGTTCTTCTTTAAGAATCAGATGACTACCGGTTGGTATGCTGTATCGAGCGGTTCACCTAGAGAGGCAAAAGTTCTCCCGTACATAGCAGAAGTGAGAGCTCTCTATCCTCGTACGCTCGAAAGCACACTGGTTATTCCGGAGGAAGTGCCTTATATGAGTTCTTCATATAGTGTCACAGGAATTGGCGCTGATGCCTACAAAGATAGTACATGCTTTAATATGGTTTTGATGCCACAGTCTGTAAAGACCATCGAATCGGGTGCGTTCTTGAATTGTACCGGTGTGGAGAAAGTATTCTTCTTGTGGGACGATCCGACTGCCATTACTTGGGCAGATGGCTCGGTTGGTGCAGAGTTCAAGACAGCTGCCAGTCATGGCACACAGATTTTTGTTCCGGATGGCCGCTTGGCAGCATATCAGACACGGTTCCCCGCATGGGCAGACTGCATGTTCGAGGGTGAACTTGTGGATGTTACGGCAACACAAGACCCGCATTATCAAGTAAGATACTACCGCACCTTCTACGATAGCCAAACCGACTACATGATGCCGCCGAGTGTATGGGCACATGCAGGTTACGTACAAGGCAACGAATTTATCCTGCATCCTGTAGCTTTCGATGGACAGATTCTGCCTCGCGGAACGGCTGTTGTGCTCGAATCGGAAACATCTGAATATCGTTTGATTCCTACAGGTAATGACGCTCCTCTCTATACCGGTCCGAATGACCTGATCGGTTCGGATGTAAGCTTCCCGAGAGCTGATCTCGGAGCGAATGCGGACAAGGTTTATGTCCTCGGTAGTCATGCTACAATCAATGAGCAAAGTCAAGTAGGTATGGGTATGTACCGCTATACCGGTACGAACCTCGGCGCTCACAAAGCATATATGATCCTAAATGCTGCTCCGTCTTCCGGTGCTCCCGCACGCTTCCTCTTCAGACATGAGGAAGATGCTCAGAACGTAAAGAACGTACAAAGTGACAATGCACAATGTGCAAAGGTTCTGCGCGACGGTCAACTCATCATCATCAAGGATGGTAAGGAATACAATGCACAAGGTTTGATTATAAAATAAGGAGGACACAACTATGACAAAGACTATGTATATACAGCCTTCCGTTATGGTAACGGAGATGCAGATGATTCAAACGCTTTGTGCAAGCGGCGGAGGTGGCAGTTCACATTTCTCGCCCATGGATCCTAACGCAACAACGGATGAGCAATTATAATTGCCGAAAGGGAAAATAAATCCCTTCTATACGAAAGCACTCGCAAATTGCGGGTGCTTTTTTCGCCCCAACCCTAAACAGACTTTTCACAGACTTTTAACAGACTCTTAACGGACTTTTAACGGGTGACCGATTATTTTTCTATATTTTTCTTGCATATATCAAATATTTGTTGTACCTTTGCAGCGAATTATAGAAAGAGAGGTATAATTATGGAAGCAGCAATGAGAACATTACAGGTTACTTTACCAGCATCTGATGCTGTTTTTCTGCGTCGTTTATCTGGTAATATGGGATGGCAGATTGCTACCAAACGAACTGCTACACGTCATCGGACTATCCCCGTTGACTACTATCAAAGTGAGCAGTTCTATCATGATTTAGAAGCGGCAGAGCAAGATATCGCTAACGGAAAAGGTCTGCGGGTTAGCAGTAAACAAGAATTAGATGCTTTGTTCACATGAAATACACTTTAACAAAGACAGAGTAGTTTATTCCGTATATGAGACCATCGTTCAGGTAAACATACTTCAAATGCTAGGTCACTACGATGATAAATAATCAAATATCCCTTCTATACGAAAGCACTCGCAAATTGCGGGTGCTTTTTTCGCCCCAACCCTAAACAGACTTTTTACAGACTTTTAACAGACTCTTAACAGACTTTTAACGGGTTCAGAATTTTTTCTGCGCTTTTTCTTGCATATGTGCAATTTTTGTAGTAATTTTGCACCCGCAAAATTGTCAATGAATGAATTGGGATTTTTTAATTAGAGATAAAGACTCGCTCTGCGTCACGACAGACAGCCGGAAAGTAACACCCGGTTGCATCTTCGTTGCACTCAAAGGAGAACATTTCGACGGCAATGATTTTGTCGAGCAAGCTTTCGATCAAGGGGCAGAATGGGTACTTATGGAGTCGGAGGAAAAATTTAATCTTCTTCCCGATGAATATAAGAAACGTACCACCCTTCCCTTAAGGGAGGGGACGGGGGTAGGCTTGCTTCAAGACCTCGCGCGGACATGGAGACGCTCGCTCACTATTCCTGTTATCGGCATCACCGGCACCAACGGCAAAACGACTACCAAGGAACTGTGCGCCGCGGTGCTCGGTACCAAGTATCGTCTCTACTACACCCAAGGCAACCTCAATAACCAACTCGGCGTGCCCCTTACCTTATTAAGTATAACGCGCGCGCACGAGATGGCGATCGTCGAGATGGGAGCTTCCCACCCGGGTGATATCAAAGAGCTCGTGGAGATCGCCGAACCCGATTACGGACTCATCACCAATGTCGGAAAGGCACACCTCCAAGGCTTCGGCTCTTTCGAAGGGGTCATGCGCACCAAGGCTGAACTGTACGATTTCCTCCTTGCCCATAACGGCACCATCTTCCGCAATGCTGATAATCCCTATCTCAGGGAGATGCTGGAGACATCCATGAAAACTCAATGGTCCAATGGTTCAATAAATGAACAAATGGTAAATGAGAAAATGGTAAATTATACCACCGGCACGATGCCCGAAGGCACCCACCTCGTCGGTAATTATAATTCCGAGAATATTCAAGCCGCTATCTGTGTCGGCAAGTATTTCGGCGTACCGGAGGACCAGGCTCTCGCTGCCATCCGTGCCTACGTACCCTCCAACAACCGCTCGCAGTTCATGAAGACCGAACGCAACACCGTCGTCGTCGATGCCTACAACGCCAACCCCACCTCCATGACCGCCGCCATCGAAGCCTTTGACAAATCAAAAATCATAAATCAAAAATCACAAATGCCGAAGGCCTACATTTTAGGCGCCATGCGCGAACTCGGCGATTACAGCCGTCTCGAGCACCAGAACATCGTCAACATGCTTCTCGAACGAAAAGCCGATAACGTGCTACTCGTGGGCGAAGAATACAAAGACACTACTGCGCCCTACCCCGTCTTCGACAATGTGGATGCGCTATACGAATATTTACAAAATAACCCTGTCTCCGGTTGTCATATTCTTCTCAAAGGCAGCCGAAGCAACCAATTAGAAAAAATTATCCCGTTATTATGAACAAAAAAGGTTTTATTATTCTTGTCATCGTCCTTTTGGCCGCCGTTTGCGGCTTGATCGTTTGGAACCTCTCCCAACGCAGCGAAATGAAAGAGATGGTGGAACTGATGACTATTGAAAAAGAAGAATTGCAGGAACAGTACGAAGATCTGGCTATCCAGTTTGACGGTTTTCAGGAGATGGACATCCGCAACGACAGTCTGCAGGACCGTCTTAGCCGCGAGCAGCAACGTGTACAGGACTTGCTCGA
>JAFVHA010000162.1 GCA_017478035.1 Paludibacteraceae bacterium
CTACAACGGTGGATACGATTTTATTGCCTTCCAATGGTATGAAAACGGAGAACCCCTGACCGGAGAAACCCATTCTTATTTGTACAAACCTCTTATTATAGGAGGCGAATACAGTGCTATGCTTACGGAGCCAGACGGCACGAAGGCAATGACTTGTCCTTTGATTGCAATGCATCAAGAGGATATCAGTCTTTATCCTACTGTGGTGGAACCGCGGCGTATGCTCCGGTGTTATGTGTCGGAAGAAGCCGAACTGATTCTGTATGATGCGTTGGGGCGTGTTGTCGCCCGGCACAGTCTGCCGCCGGGAGAAACCCACATCCTTGCCCCCGGTGCTACGGGTGTCTATATAGCTTGTATTGTTACCCGTTCCGACCCCAAGGAACGTCCTTATAAACTCATCGTCCGGTGAAACGCGCACTATACATATTCGCTTTTCTCTGGCTGTTCGGCATAAACGGAACAGCGGCGCAGAGTTATATCGGTCCTACGGTCGGCGGTAATTTTGTGCAAACAGTGGACCGGATGCGTCAGACCCGTGCCCGTATAGCCGGAGGAGGAGAGATAGGCTTGACCTATGAGTGGAAGCGGGAGCATCTGCTCCTGCGAACCGGACTGAATTACAGCCTCCAATGCCCTTCCCTGGCGGTGGATAGTCAGTGGCTGGCGCAAGATATGATTGATACCCGGGGCGTGGCGGTAACTTATCGCGGCTTATTAACGGAACGGACAGACCGTCTCTACCTCCATCAACTGACAGTTCCTTTCTTCATCGGCGGCACGTGGCACGGAGTGTATGTGTTGGTAGGCGCCAAACTCTCTGTTTCGTTGTACTCCTCCGCCCGGCAGGATGCCCGATTGATGACGGCGGGTGATTACCGGGGACGCTATTACGAATGGTTTGAAAACATGCCTAACCACGGCTATCATGATTTTGAACCCGTTTCATCGAAGCAAGCCATCCGCCTCAAACGCCTTGACCTGCGTCTGGCAGCCGAACTCGGTTATACGTTCGCTCTCAATCCATACACCGGACTCAAACTGTCCCCTTTATTGCGCATTGGACTCTTTGCCGAGTACGGAGTGATGAACATGCTGTCCTCCGGCAACACTTCGCCGCGCACTACTGCTGACTGGACGCAGTATCTGCAGGTACACATGACGCATGTATATGCCTCTCAGGAGAGTACGGCAGCGCGTGTCAATCTATTGACGTACGGCATACGCCTTACCTTTCTCTTCCCTGTATCCGGCGGCCTCAACCGTTCCGGGAAATGTTATTGCGCAGAGGATTGGTAATCGCTAATCTATATCGATTTCATCCAGATCTTCGATTTTCTTTGCACGCATGAAGCCGGCGGGTTCGTCTTCGGTATCGCCTTCCACGCCTTGGACGGCGAAATGGATCTGGTTCTTTCCGAAGCGTTCGTTGATGGTGTCGATAGCCTTCATGAGCCGTTTCTGGCGTGTGCGGTCTTCGGCCTGTTGCGGAGCAAAGAGATCCAGTTGCATGCTGCTGTTGGATTGCAGTTGGGTCAAGAGCACGCCGGCCTGTTTATACTGATAGTTTGGTCGATAGAGCCGCTCGAGGAGCGTGTTGACCGCCTGCATGACCCATCGGGTGTCATCGGTAGGCGTGGTCATCTTGAGCGTATCGTCCGCATGGTATTGCGCGAGGTCGGTTCGATGCCTGTTCGTAGCGAGAAAGACGGTCACGGCACCGCACAAAGAGCCTTGTTGACGCAGCCGTCGCGTAGCCGCCGTCGCATAGTTACTCAGCTCGCGCAGCAGCACGGCCTTGCTGTCGGTCATATGCGCAAAAGTGCGGCTGTACATGATACTCTTCTGCCTCTCGTGACTCGCCAGCGTGATAGCCGGTTCGCCGCGTAGCTCTTTCCATGTGCGCACGCCCGTCACGTTGAACAGCCGCCGTACCCATGCTTCGTTCTTCTGCGTATAGTCGAGGGCTGTCCGGATACCTTCCTTCGTCAGTTTTTTGATACTCCGCCGCCCGATGCCCCACACATCTTCGATGGGCACCTTGGCCAGCGCTTGCTCGCGTTTGTCCGCAGGCATGATACATATGCCCTCGTACGCCGGATAATGTTTGGCGAACCATGTGGCGGTCTTGGCCAAGGTATAACTCAAGCCGGCACCGCAACTGACAGGGATGCCGGCTTTGTCCATAATGATGTCTTTGAGTTGCGCCAGGTATCCGCGCAGACGGGTAGGGTCATCGTCCGGCATGGTGCCGAAAAACTCATCGACGCTGTATTGGACGAAGTCCAGCACCATCTCCGTCTGCCGCACATGATCCATGATCTGATGCGAGATATCATGGTAGAGCTGATGATGCACGTCGATGACCGTGACATGGTGCTGCTCCAGGAGTCGGGTGACCTGAAAAAGGGGATTGCCGCGCTTCAACCCCACGGCTTTCGCCTCCCGGTTGAGCGCCAGGATGATACCTCCGTTATTGCCGTTATCGTTCGCCACCACCACAGGCGTACCCTGCAGCTCCGGCCGCGATATCAATTCGCAACTCACAAAGAAATTATTGCAATCCAGGTGAATATACATGTCGTTCGCAATCTTGCGCAAAAGTACTGCTTTTTTAGCATATGTGCAAGAAAAATGCACAAAAACTTGCATATGTGCAATTTTTGTAGTAATTTTGCAGCCGAATTATGTAGCTTTATGTTACCGGTGGATTTTATAGAGAGTATGCATCAGCAGTTGGGCAATGAAGCCCGGCAGTTGGTTCAGGCGCTGGAGACAGAGCCGGTTACCTCTATCCGCCTCAATACCAAACTGGATGTTCTTACGTTCGACTGCGATACGGACGAAGTGCCGTGGCATGTGGACGGCTATTACCTGAGCGAACGTCCGCAGTTCACCCTCGATCCTCTCTTCCACGCCGGTTGTTACTATGTGCAGGAGGCCAGTTCGATGTTCGTTCAGCAGGCCCTCGAGCAGTATGTAGACACGTCCTCGATTGTGCTGGATCTCTGCGCCGCACCGGGTGGCAAATCGACGCTTATCAGCGAGTATCTCGGCGCAGACGGACTGCTGCTCAGCAACGAAGTGGTACGGCAGCGCGTATTCATCCTCAGCGAGAACATCCAGAAATGGGGCAACGGCAACACCGTGGTCACCCATAACACCGCCGCGGAACTCGGCGAGCGATGCAAGCATCTGTTCGACTGTGTCTTAGTGGACGCTCCCTGTTCCGGCGAAGGTATGTTCCGCAAGGAAGAGCAGGCACGCAGCGAATGGAGTCTCCGCGCCGTCAAGCAATGTGCCGAGCGGCAACGAAGCATCCTCATGGATATATGGGACGCGCTCAAACCCGGAGGAATCCTGATCTATTCCACTTGTACGTTCAACGAAGAGGAGAACGAGAAGAACATGGAGTGGGCGGCAGAGACCTTGGGCGCGAACATCCTACCGCTGGATTACGAACTCTCATGGGGCATCACCGAGAGTTCCGTAGGGTACCATTTCTATCCGCATAAAGCCAAAGGCGAAGGATTCTATATCTGCGTGCTCCGCAAGAACAACGACGAGCCGTTAGATGCCGCGCGAATCAAAGCGCCCAAGAAAGAGACCCCTATCGCGCACCCCGAATATATGCCGGTGATGCGCAGTTGGTTGCAGCATCCGGACGATTGGGCGATCCGTTATTACGACCGTTTTGCGACGGCCTATCCGCTCAAATACAAAGAGATCATCGAATGGCTCTCCACTCAACTGACTTGTATCTCCACCGGTTTCGGTCTGGGCGAAGAACGCGGTCGCGGTATCGCTCCGCAGCATAGTCTGAGTATGCTGAAAGACCTCCGTAAGGAGGCCTTCCCGAATGTAGCGCTTACCCGTGAGCAAGCACTCAGTTACCTGAGGACCGAGGCTTTGATGCTCGCCGGAATCCCCCTCGGCCTTGTGCTCGTGACGTATGAGGGCGTCCCCCTCGGTTTCGCGAAGAATGTCGGGAACCGCCTGAACAACCTTTACCCGAACGAGTGGAGGATTCGCCATCTTTGATCGGCGATTGTAGAAATCTTTCTATTCTTTTCCAATAGCGCATATCGTCCGGTGACACCAAGGTCATCGCTTCTCCGCTATTCTCCGCCCGCGCCGTACGACCGATACGGTGCACGTAGTCTTCAGGGGCATGGGGGACGTCATAATTGATAACCAGCGGAATATCCGTCACGTCGATGCCGCGGGACACGACATCCGTCGCTACCAACACACCTATCTTGCCGTTCTTGAAATCGAGCATCACCTGGTCCCGCTCACTCTGCTCCAGGTCACTATGCATCGCGCGCGCGTCAATCTTTAAGGAACGTAACGTACGCGTGAGTTCTTTCACACGCTGTTTCTTGCCGGCGAAGATGATGACTTTCTTTAGACCGCCTTTGGCTGACAGACACGCTAACACGGCCTCTACTTTCTTGGACTCATCGACGAACTCGTGCATCTGTTTGATGGTCTCGGGCGGACGGGAGACGGCGATCTGCACCACCACCGGATGGTTCATGATAGCTTTCGCCATCCGACGGATATTATCCGGCATCGTAGCGGAGAACATGATCGTCTGCCGGTCTTTGGGCAACTTGCGTACGATGGTCATGATATCGTCGTAAAAACCCATATCCAGCATCCGGTCCGCTTCATCGAGAATGAAATATTTGATACCGGAGAAATCGACATCGTAGATATTCATCTGGCTGAGCAGTCGTCCGGGCGTAGCAATGACGATATCGGCACCTTTCTGCAATCCGCTCACCTGATTGCCCCACGAACCGTTGGTGTCCTTGCCGCCGTAGATAGCTACGGACGAGAAAGGCACGTAATAACCGAAACCCTCCATCTGCTGGTCTATCTGCTGCGCCAACTCGCGCGTCGGCGCCATGATGATGGCATTCAGTTTGTCCGGATCATGGTCATCGTAGGCGAGGTTGGTCAGCAGCGGTAAGATATACGCCGCCGTCTTTCCTGTTCCCGTCTGGGCGCAGGAGATCACGTCATGACCTTCCAAAATAACAGGAATCGTCTTTTCCTGCACCGGGGTACATTCATCGAAATGCATGTCCCACAATGCATCCAACACCTCGTCCGATAATGCTAATTCGTCAAAGAACATTTAAGATTTCAAATTTCAAATTTATTTCTCCCATCCCTCAAACACCTCAGGTCCGTAGACGTTGTCTTCGTCAGCCTCGTGGAGCGGGGCCCACAGTTGTGCGAAGAACGGATTGCGCTTTGACTCCTTATCCCATTGCCACGGAGTCGATGATTGCTGATTGATGAATGATGACGGATGCTTTTTTATCGTTTCTTCGTCATAAGGCAGCGGGAAGCAGTCCGGACACCAGTGTCCTCCGAGTAAGATCAAACGACGCGAAGCCTTGAACGTATGTCCTTGTGCACACTGCCAGGTATCATTGCCTAAGTATTTGCCGCCACGGAAAGCAGCCGCTTTTTGCAATTCGGCATCGGTCAGTTGGTCCACATCTTTCGACTCATCGTAACCGTGGTCGAGCAGGACAGGCGTCTCGCTGTTATGGCTGACATCGAAATGCTTCCAGTCAGGAATAGCCTTGTACGCCTCCAGCGAACCGTAATAGGCATGTACACGCTGCATGATGTTGTTTTTTATCCACCATTGCGTACCATGCTCCTTGCTGTTCGCCATGAACCACATCGCCGCTTTGACGCAATGCGGGAACAGTTTGGCAATATGAGTCTTGGCGGCGAACTTGATGCCCCACGGCAAGGACGGCGCTTTCGCCATCTGAGCGAAATAGTCCTTGACAGGCACGTTCGCACGGAAATGCAGGAAATCCTCCAGTTTGTCGCCGTCTATATACCACATCCCGTGGAAATTACGGGTGGTGAACCAGTTGGCATTGAATATCTTCTCCGGTCTCGGACAACCGATGGCATCGAGCAGCAACACCTCGAACTCATAGTTCGACAGGCGGTACTCTTTGCCGGAACCGATGTTATAGTAGTTATTCCAGAACGCAGCCGGCACTTCGGGACGGCATACGCGCTCCAACAGTCGTCCGCTGTCTTCTACCGTTGCCCATTCCAGCACGCCGCGGATGGGGACATGGAACATGATCGGGTCGTAGTTCTTGAGAATAGCGGGGTAGAGGATGCCTGACTGACGGAGACTGACCCAGGTCTTGATACCCGAGTCGGTGATGATACGCTCAGCAAGGGCTTTGGTCAGACCGTAATGGTCGTACGCGGAGACGCATATAGGATCGCCTGCACGTCCCCAATGCAATGGTTCGCGACGGTCACCCATTTGTGCTACCGAACCCACATACACCACTTTCGGCTGTTGGTCCTCCGGCTGCGCCAAAACGGCTTTGGTGACGTACTGCGCGGCAGAGATATTGGTACGCAGCGTCGCTTTCGGACGATAGTCCGCCTGCGGAGAAACCATGCCGCCTACATGCAGCACGATATCTGCACCCGAGACACCTTTGAGCACGTCTTCATATTTCGTGAGATCACCCCATATCACATGAAGCGCATCGTATTGCTCCAACAGTGGCGCAAGAAGTTCTTTGTTCTTCTTGCTGGGTCTTGCCAGGATTCGTAACTCGTAGTTTTGCGGGTATTTCAGGATTTCCATCATTCCTGCATACCCCATCGTACCGGTTGCTCCGGTAAGAAACACAATGGTCTTTGCCATATAATCAACTATAAACTCTAAACTTTCAACTCTCAACTCTCATCTCCGATGCATCCATCTCGTGGCTTTGAGCCAACGGGCTTTCATCTTGGCCCGCATCTCTGCGCGCCATTGGGCTTCCTCTTCGGCTTCGTCCGCCATGTGCCGGTATGCCGCATTCGCGTCACGATCGGAGATAACCAGCAACTGGTCACCTATATGCAGTTCACTCGAGCCGGTAGGGATAAAGAAATCTTCACCGCGTTTGACCATCACAATCAGCGTATGGGGCGGTATCTTGATCTCCCGCGGCGTGTTGCCGTTCTCCAGGATACGTTCGGTCACCTCCACTTCGCGCGCCGTCGATTGGATCTCATCCGGCAAGTCCATATCGAAATACTCAAGCCGTTTCTCCTCCTGCGGCGGTGCAGCCAGGTTCAGACGCTTCGCGATGGTCGTCAGCGACGTGCCTTGCGTAAGCAGCGAGACGATGGTGCAGAGGAAGATCACATTGAAGATCAGTTCGGCATAGGGCACTCCTTCCGCCTTACACATGACCGCAAAAATAACCGGCACGGCACCTTTGAGTCCCACCCAACTGAGCACAATCCGGTCACGCGTATGCCAGCGGCGGAAAGGCAGCATGCACAGCCAGACGGACAGCGGACGGGAGATGCAAACCATCACGATACTGATGATAAGACACGGTAGCCATACATTCAGATGAATGAACTCTTTCGGATGCACCATCAGACCGAGCATGAGGAACATCACGAGCTGACTGAGCCATGTGAGACCGTTGAAGAACGCTTTCGTCTGACGCTTACGCGTGAACTTGCTGTTTCCTATTATCAAACCACCTACGTACACCGCCAGGTAGGTGTTTCCTTTTAGATAATACGTGATGGAGAAAATGAAGATACAAGCCGTGAGCACCATGATCGGGTAGAGCGCTTCGTTGGCCAGTTTGACGCGGCGCATAAGCAACACCAGGCCTTGACCGAAAGCAAAACCCAGCACGGAGCCCATGACGAGTTGGATGACGATCGTCTGGATGATCGGCAACGAGTCCACTTGTCGGCTGCCCGACAGCACCACGCCGATAAGGGTGGTGGTCAGTACATACGCCATCGGGTCATTGGCGCCGGACTCTAACTCCAATAACGGCCGCAAGTCATGCTTCAGACCGATGCCGTTGGTACGCATGATAGAGAAGACACTCGCGCTGTCCGTACTGGACATCGTAGCCGCGATAAGCAGCGCCATCCATATGGAGACCGTCACTACCGCATTCAGCCAACCGAAGATAAAATAGATGATCACGCCCGTGACGATACAGGTGATCAGCACGCCCACCGTGGCCAGCATGATACCCGGACCGATGACGGATTTGACATCACTCAGCTTGGTATCCATACCGCCGCTGAAAAGGATGATACACATCGCGACGGTACTGAGTGCTTCCGCGTGCCCCGTATCGATCTGCAATCCGACACCGCCAAACAAAGCGCCTATGCCGTCCGAGCCGAAAATCATTCCTACTACCAGGAACAGCAGCAAGGCCGGCACGCCGAACTTATAACCGATCTTATCGGCTACAATACTGACGAAGAACAACAGGGATAATATTAAAAGAATCAGCTCTACCTGCATCTATTCCTTCTATTTCAGCAGAAAATCATCAATGATCTTGACTATCTCTTCCTTCGGATAAAGCCCTTTGAGCATCATCGGTTTGCCTTCCACCGGAATATACAATACCTGCGGAATACTGTTGATACCGAATACATAAGCCAACTCGCGCTCACGCTCGGTGTCCGCCTTGTAGAAAACGACCTGGTCGCAGTATTTCTGACTCAACTCCTCCATGATCGGCGCCAACCGCTTGCACGGACCGCACCATGTGGTATAGAAATCAATGACACAGGGCTTGTTCCCCCTGTAATTCCATTCTTTGTCCGCCTTGTAGTCAAACACGCGTGCGCGGAACTCTTCCGTAGTGATATACACCACATCATCCGCCATCACCGAGAAGAAAGACGAAAGGACGAACAGGACGAATGTGATAACTGTTATTTTACGCATACTTATCTAAATTAAAATCGGGTGCAAAGGTACAACAAAAATTGCAGATATGCAAATAAAATTGCATATTTATCTATTTTTTATCGTGTAGAGGCGATGTCCGTCCACCTCCTCAAAATCCGCAGGAAGCGCGATGCTTGGCGCCGGAACACCGTCTCCGATCATCAGTTCGGGAGCTATCTCGACATGGATCTCATCCCATATTCCGGTGTGCAAAATATGTGCCAAAAGAGTCGGACCGCCTTCTACCAGGATAGAATGAATATTCCGTATTGCGAGGTCGGAAAGGACGAACGGCCAATCGGTACGGTCACGATAGACGATGGTCTCAATTATTCCGGTTTCATCGGAAAAAATCCGTGCGTCGGAAGGTATCCTGTGATGCCTGTCGAGCGTCACGCGGATAGGGTTTCGGCCTTCCCAATGGGTGTTGAGTAATCGAGGATTATCAAGCAGGACGGTGTTGGTTCCCACCATGATTGCCATATTCTCCGCCCGCATACGGTGAACGATCTTCTTCGTTTGAGGCGTAGAGATGGTCAGCGCCCCGTTGAGATGCAAGCCGGTGGAGGGTGATATTTCACCGATGAATGCGCGCTTTTTATCCACATAGCCGTCGGCCGTCTGCGCCCATTTGAGAATGACGTACGGACGGTGCTTCTCATGCAAGCAAAGAAAACGTTTGTTCAGTTCGCGGCATGGGTCTTCCAGCACGCCTACCTCCACTTCTATACCCGCTTCGC
Source organism: Paludibacteraceae bacterium (assembly GCA_017478035.1). GTDB lineage: Bacteria > Bacteroidota > Bacteroidia > Bacteroidales > Paludibacteraceae > Colicola. Next base: position 9,520 of record JAFVHA010000162.1, read on the forward strand.
GAAGCATCTGTACCCCTTTGCCGGCTACCAACGGATTCGGATCCAACATACCTACCACCACGCGGCCGACTCCTTTCTCAATAATCAGCTTCGCGCACGGAGGTGTTTTGCCATAATGGGAACAGGGCTCCAACGACACAAACAGCGTGCATTCTTTGAGATTGACAGCGGATAATTCGTGATTTTTAATTTTTAATTCGTAATTTCTGAAGCAGTTGACCTCGGCGTGCGCTTCGCCGTATTGCTGATGCCATCCTTCGGCCAGGACCGTTTCATCGCTGTTCCGCACCAATACGGCACCCACCATCGGGTTGGGCGCTACAAAATACTCGCCGCGACGGGCAATTTCAATACAATGTGCGATATAATTTGCGTAATTCATTTTTTTGTTGTACCTTTGTGCCGTGATTTCAATCATCCAACATATGGCATCGCA
>JAFVHA010000163.1 GCA_017478035.1 Paludibacteraceae bacterium
GGTCTCAAGCCCGATCCGGAGAAACTGCGCCGTAAGATAGCGGAACAGTTGACTGCTCAAGGATTCAATGAGATTCTGAATAACTCGCTGACGAAAATCAGTTATTACGAGTCGCTGGAACAACTGCCGCTGGCATCGTGCGTGAAAATTATGAATCCGCTCAGTCAGGACCTCGGTGTGATGAGACAGACGCTACTCTTCGGCGGACTGGAGTCGATCGCGAGAAATGCCAACCGCAAGAACAACGATTTGAAGTTCTACGAGTTCGGAAACTGCTATCACTACGATAAGTTGAAAGTTGAAAGTTTAAAGTTGAAAGGACTCGACGCAGATCCCCTCTCTGCTTATTCGGAGGAGCCGCATTTGGGACTGTGGTTGACGGGTAACAAAACTGCGCTCAGTTGGGTACGCAAAGAGGAGAAGACGAGTTTCTATCAGTTGCATGCGTACGTGAACAATATTTTTGTACGGCTGGGTGTGGACGTTGCGAAAGTGAGTGTTGAACGTTTGGAGAATGAGTTGTTCTCCGACGGTTTGGTTTTGAAAGCCGTTAACGGCAAGGCACTTGGCTTCATCGGCATCGTGGCCCGCAAGCAACTCAAGGCTTTTGACATTGACCAAGAGGTTTATTATGCCGACCTGGACTGGAACGCTCTTCTCAAGCAGAACAAGCAATACAAGGCCGTAATCACCGACCTGCCGAAATATCCGGAAGTGAAGCGTGACTTCGCGCTGCTCGTGGATAAGTCGGTTGAGTTCGCTGACCTGGCCCGTGAGGCTTTTGCGACCGAGAAGAAATTGCTGAAGAACGTGTTCCTCTTCGATGTATATGAAGGCAAGAACTTAGAGGCCGGCAAGAAGAGCTATGCTTTGAGTTTCATCCTGCAAGACACCGAGAACACGCTCAAAGATACGCAGATTGAGAATATTATGAACCGCCTGCAAAAGGCGTTTGAAAATAAGTTCCATGCTACCCTCCGCTGATCAACAGGAAATATTAAGACGCCGGACGTTTGCTATTATCTCGCACCCGGATGCCGGTAAGACGACCTTGACGGAGAAACTGCTGCTTTACGGCGGAGCTATCCATGTGGCGGGTGCGGTGAAGAGTAACAAGATTCGCAAGACGGCCACCTCGGACTGGATGGAGATTGAGAAACAGCGCGGAATCAGTGTGGCAACGTCTGTGATGGGCTTCGATTACGACGGGTATCATATTAATATCTTGGATACTCCGGGTCACCAGGACTTTGCGGAAGACACGTTCCGCACGCTGACAGCCGTGGACAGTGCGATTGTGGTTATTGACAGCGCGAAAGGTGTGGAGACGCAGACGAGGCGGTTGATGGAAGTATGCCGCATGCATAAGACGCCCGTCATGGTTTTCATGAACAAGATGGACCGTGAGGGCAAGGACCCGTTCGATCTGATGGATGAAGTGGAGCGTGAGTTGCAGATTAAAGTGACGCCGGTGTCGTGGGCGAACGGACAGGGTTTGAAATTCGAGTCCGTCTTCGCGATCAACAACCGCCCGAAGGACGTTAGCGGCAAGTTGGCAGAGGACTTGGAGATGGTAGAAGGTGTATATCCGGAATTTGACAAAGAGGCATACTTGCGAGGTGAATTGGCGCCCGTATTCTTCGGCTCGGCCTACAAGACAATCGGTGTGCAGGAGTTATTGGATTTTCTGGTAGCGAACGCGCCTTCTCCCCGTCCTGTAGAAGCCGAGGAACGCGCCGTCGAGCCGATGGAAGACAAGTTCACCGCTTTCTGCTTCAAGATACATGCGAACATGGATCCGAACCATCGGAGTTGTATTGCGTTCTTCAAGATTTGCAGCGGTAAGTTCCTGCGCAACACCTATTACTATCACGTGCGCAAGGACCAACAGATGCGTTTTGCGGCACCGACCTGTTTCATGGCGCAGAAGAAAGAGACGGTCGATGAGGCTTTTGCGGGCGATGTGGTAGGTCTTCCGGATACGGGTAATTTCAAGATAGGCGACACCCTGACGGCAGGCGAGCACTTGCATTTCAAAGGTCTTCCGTCGTTCTCACCGGAGATGTTCAAATATATCGACAATGCCGATCCGATGAAGCAGAAACAGTTGGAGAAAGGCGTTAACCAGTTGATGGACGAAGGTGTGGCTCAGTTGTTTATCAGTCAGTTGAACGGACGTAAGATCATCGGCACCGTGGGACAGTTGCAGTTTGAGGTTATCCAATACCGTCTGGAGCATGAGTATCAGGCCAAATGCAAATGGCAACCGCTGCAGATGTACAAAGCGTGCTGGATTGAGAGTGACGACGATGCGGAACTCGACATGTTCAAGAAACGCAAAGCGCAATACATGGCGTACGACAAAGAAGGACGTGACGTCTTCATGGCCGACAGCGCGTACGTTTTATCTATGGCACAACAAGATTATAAACATATTAAATTTCATTTCACTTCAGAATTTTAATTATTATGAAAAACAGATCTCTACAATTCCGCCTCATCGTGATGAACTTCTTAGAGTTCGCCGTTTGGGGTTCGTATCTCATCTGTATGGGTCGCTATTTAGCGGAACACGGCATGGGAACACACATTGGTATTTTCTACTCTATTCAGGGTATCGTATCCATTTTCATGCCCGCGCTGATGGGTATCGTAGCCGACCGTTGGATTCCGGCACAGAAGACCTTGAGTCTTTGTCATTTGATGGCCGGTCTCTTCATGGGTGCCGCGGGTCTGTATGGTCTGAGTGCCGGTGAAGCTGTTCAGTTTGGTCCGTTGTTCACGCTCTACGCACTGTCTGTAGCTTTCTACATGCCGACGATCGCGTTGACGAACTCTGTGGCTTTCAACGCATTGGTGAAAGCCGGTATGGATACCGTGAAGGACTTCCCGCCGATTCGTGTATTCGGTACCGTCGGATTCATTGCGATGGAGTGGACTATCGACCTGCTCGGTTTCCAATCGACGGCACACCAGTTCGTCATCAGTGGTGGTTTGAGCCTCCTGCTCGCCGCTTATTCGTTAACCTTGCCTAATTGCGAAGTCAGCAAATCGGAGGGCAAGGTGGATCTCGTGGAAGCACTTGGTCTGAAAGCCTTCACGCTCTTCAAACAAAAGAAGATGGCGTTGTTCTTCATCTTCTGCATGTTCCTCGGTGTGAGCCTGCAAATCACCAACGGTTTTGCCACTCCGTTCCTGGGCAGCTTTGCTGCAGCGCCGGAATTTGCAGAGGCTTTTGCGGTTAAGCACAGTACGATGCTTGTCTCGATCAGCCAGATTTGCGAAGCCGTTTGTATCTTGCTTATCCCGTTCTTCCTGAAGAAATTCGGTATCAAGAACGTCATGTTGCTGGCTATGTTCGCCTGGGTTCTCCGTTTCGCCTTCTTCGGTGCCGGTAATCCAGGCATGCCGGGTGTACTGCTGTTTGTACTCAGCTGCATCGTTTACGGCTTTGCGTTTGACTTCTTCAATATCTCCGGTGCGCTGTATGTGGACCAAGAGACCGACCCGTCGATGCGCTCGAGTGCACAAGGTCTGTTCATGGTAATGACCAATGGTGTCGGTGCAACCGTAGGTACGCTGGCTGCGCAGGCAGTAGTGAATAAGAACGTGTATGCGCTGGGCGAGGCGGCACAGTTTGCAGATGTATGGGCAGGTTGGAGAACCTCGTGGTACACTTTCGCAGCATACGCACTCGTTGTCGCTATCGCGTTCTGGATTTTCTTCCCGAAGACGCCGGTGAAGAAAAGTTGAGAGTTGAGAGTTGAGAGTTGAAAAGTGTACAGTGTAAGGTGTACAGGAAAGAGTTAACATATTATTTCTCGACGCCGATTGCTTATATCGTGATCGGGTTGTACCAATTGGCGATCAGTCTTTTCCTTTGGGTGATCCCGGGTCAATGGAACATCATTGACTCGGGGTACGCCCAAGTGGACGGCCTGTTTCAATTGAGTCCGTGGTTGTTCATGTTGCTTTGTCCGGCGCTGACGATGCGACTGCTTTCGGAAGAACGGCAAAGCGGCATATGGGATTTGATACGAACCAAACCGATTTCGCTGACGCGTATCATGCTCGGTAAGTATTTCGCTGCGTGGACACTGGTACTTATCGGTTTGCTGCCCTGTTTTGTGCACTATTTCGTGGTAGCCTATATGGCAGAGCCGATGGGTAATTTAGACAGCGGTGCGTTCTTGGGTTCGTTCATCGGACTGATATTGCTTAGTGGGACATTCATGGCGATAGGTCTTCTTTGCGCGACATTCAGCAAGAGTCAGATTGTATGTTTCATTACCGGTGCGCTGAGTTGTTTTGTGCTCTACTGGCTGCTTTTCCAAGACCACTACTCTTCCCTTTCGCGCGGCGTGATTGATTTACGGGATGTTCTATTTTTCATCACCATCGCGCTTGTTGCGATTATTGCTTCTATTTTCACCATCGATAAACTGACCCGCAAATGACGAGAATAGGTGTTTTAAGCGATACGCACGGCCTGTTGGACAAACGGGTGTTGGAGCATTTCAAGGATGTCGATGAGATTTGGCATGCGGGTGATATCGGTAGCGATGAGGTGCTGCGCAAACTGCGTGCGTTCAAGCCAACCCGCGCGGTCTATGGCAATATGGATAGCGGAGACGTACGATACACACTGAGTGAGTTTTACCGTTTCCGCGTGGAAGATGTCAATGTGCTGATGACGCATATAGGCGGCTATCCGGGTCATTATAACCCGTGGCTCATTCCGATGTTCCGCAAGGCATTGGAGAACTATGACGATCCGAATCATCGTATAGATTTGTTCGTTTGCGGACACAGTCACATATTGAAAGTACAATACGACAGCCAGTTCAAGTTTCTGACCATGAATCCGGGTGCAGCCGGTAAACAAGGATGGCAACCCTGTCAAACTCTTTTGCGGTTTACCATCGAGGGGGCAAAAATTGACAATTTAGAGGTTATTGAACTGGAGAGATTATAGAAAAAAGTGACAAAAATCAAAAATATGTTATTAAACATAAAAAAAAATTTGCATGTTTCATAAAAAAGCAGTACCTTTGCACCGGATTTAAGAAAAAATGCCAAGTGTAGTTGACAAATTAAGTCCAATTTTGACAAGACCAATCTTTTTTGTACCTTAAATAAACAGACTAATACCTTAGAAAAACAGACGTCGTGACGACGGCTGTTTTCGCTTTCTAAGGAACCTCTTAACTATAAGAAATCCCGCCTACTCTATCGAGGGGCGGGATTTGTGTTTACTAGAATTCTAGATCTCTAGATTTTTAGATCACTAGATTTCTAGGAATTTAGTTAATGACTCGGGCTTTGATGCCGTCACGCTCGAGGAGGGCGTTGATGGTGGGTTCGCCGCCACGGAAACGCCGGTACAGGTCCATGGCTTTTTCCGTACTACCCTTCTCCAGAATATTCTCACGGAAACGCTTGGCGGCTTTCTTATCGAAGATCGAGCCGTTCTTAGCTTGTGCCTCTTTGAATACGGAGAAGGCGTCTGCATCGAGCAGTTCAGACCATTTATAGCTGTAGTAGCCGGCTGCGTAGCCACCCGAGAAGATATGTGTGAAGGAGGTAGCCATTTGCGTGCCCGGTACGGTAGGCAGAACTTTCACTTGCTCCATGGCCTCGTCGCTGAAACGGGCAACAGACTCAACCGTACCTATGGCCTCGTTGACTTCAAAAGGTTTATCCAATGTATGCCAAGCCATGTCGAGGTAGCCGAAGCTGAGTTGGCGTACACAGGAATAAGCGGCATGGTAGGTCTGCGCGGCGTGCATCTTATCGAGCAATTCCTGCGGCAGCGCCTCGCCTGTCTTGTAATGTTTCGCGAAGGTATCGAGGAACTCTTTCTCATCGATGAAATTCTCATTGAACTGCGAGGGCAGTTCCACAAAATCACGCGGCACATTCGTACCACTTTGCGAGGCGTACTGACAACGCGTCAGCATACCATGCAGGCCATGACCGAACTCATGCAGGAAAGTGCGCACCTCGTTGTACGTAAAGAGCGCCGGCTTGTCTGCGGTGGGTCTTGTGAAGTTCATGACGTTCACGATATGAGGACGATGGTCTTTCTTGCCTTTGATGAACTGAGGCTGGAAATCATTCATCCATGCACCGCCTCGTTTGCCATCCCGCGGATGGAAGTCGGCATAGTACACAGCGAGGAACTTGCCTTTCTCGTCAAACACCTCGTATGCCGTTACTTCTGGATGATAGACCTGAATCTTCTTATTCTCTTTGAACGTGATGCCATACAGCCTGTTCGCCAGATCGAAGACACCTTTCTTCACTGCCTCCAGTTCGAAGTACGGCCGCAGGTCATCATCCGAGATATCGTATTTCTCTTTTTTGAGTTTCTTGCTGTAGTAGCCGAAGTCCCAGGGTTGCAGGTGAGTAGCATAAAGGCCATGCGCATGGGCATAGTCCTCCACTTCTTTTACCTCTTCCAAAGCCGTCGGCATGTAGGCGTCGCGTAACTCATTGAGCAGCTTGTACACATTCTCCTGCGTCTCTGCCATAGTCTTGTACAGCGATTTCTCGGCGTAGGTCTTCTTTCCGAAAAGGTTGGCGAGCGCGAGACGCGTGTTGGCAATCTCCACGATGAGGGCCGTGTTATCAAACTCACCTCCGTTGTTCTTGATGCCTCCCGCCATGTACAGTTCACGACGGATATCGCGGTTATCGAGATCCTGCAGCACAGGGATAGTGGTGGTCGGTTTGAGATTAAGCAACCAGCCTTCGAGACCTTTCTTCTCGGCATTCTCGCGCAGCATGGCTTTCGTATCGTCATTCAAGCCAGCCAGCAGCGACTCGTCGGTAATGAGCATCGTCCAGGCGTTGGTCGCTTTGAGCACGTTCTGACCAAACTGCAGTGTCAGTTTGCTCAGTTTGGCCGTCAGTTCGCGATAGGTCTGTTTGTCCTCGGGGCTCAGGTTAGCGCCATTATTGGCAAACGACTCATAGATATCCTCGAGCAGTTTGTATTGCGCCTTGTTGAGTTTCAGTTTGTCGCGCTGCTCATACACCGCTTTGATACGTTCGAACAGTTTCTCATTCAGACGAATGGTGGATGAGTATTCCGACATCTTGGGACTCAGCTCCAATTCGATCTGCTGAATGGTATCGTTGGTGTTCGCGTGCGACAGGTTATAGAAACAACCGGCGACGATACCGAGCATCTCACCCGATGCCTCGTATGCTTCAATCGTATTGGCAAAAGTCGGCGCAGCGGGGTTGTTGACGATGTCGTCAATCTCTTGCAGGCCGCGTTTCATTGCCTCTTCGAAAGCCGGCATGTAGTGCTCCGCGTGAATCTCATTGAAGGGATACGTGCCATGCGGCGTTTTCCAGTTCTTATAGTCAAAGAACGGGTTGGTAGCAGCTGTTGCTGCGATTACAGTGGTGGCTAAAGCCATAGTCAGGAATTTACGCATTTAGGATTGATGATTGATGATTTATGATTGATGATTTATTTTTTGCCTCGGAGCAGGTTGATGTCGCCGGAGAGTTGATAGATACCGATGACGGACTCATCCTGATTCTTGGTCTTCTTGTTATAGGATATCTTCGACATATATCCTGCATCCTTGGGGGCATCGGTTCCCATCGCGCGGATGACGTAGAAATACGCACTCTCTGCCGCCGGACGACCGTTGATGGTACCGTCCCATCCTTTGGATGGGTCTGTCCATTCATAGACCAATTTGCCCCAGCGGTTATACACCCAACAGTGGAACTCACGCAAGGAGCGATAGGCCACACGGAACTCATCATTTTTTCCGTTTCCGTCAGGCGTGAACACATTCGGCACGCGGAGGTATGACTCGGACAAATTGACCTTCATCTCGGAGGAGTCCAAGGAACAGGTGTTACTGTTGACATTACATACCACGCGGTAATTACCGGGCTCTACAAAGGCAAAGCGGATGTTCTGGTCACTACGCGTGGTGATCAACTGTGACGCTTTGTATATCGACCAGCGGTAGAAGACGGGGTACAAACTCGGCGTCGGGTTACTAAAGAAAGCCACCTCCAAGGGTCCGCTATAATCATCGGAGGTTGTTGCCGTGATACATTTCTGGTCGGTGGGACGGTTGAGCTCATTGCTTTTCTCGCCTTTCTCGCCGCGGATAGTAGCCAGTGACTCCAGATGATAGTTGATAGCCACCACATCGCTGTCTTTGAGGTTCGTTGTACGGACAAGCGTATCGGTCTCACCCAGTTTGCTA
>JAFVHA010000164.1 GCA_017478035.1 Paludibacteraceae bacterium
GCTGGGGAACTTGGCAGCATATTCTTTGATACGTCCGCGACGGACATTCTTAAGCTCGAATACAAACGCCATCTTCTCCTCATTCAGACCTTCCGGATCATAAACAAAACCGTCGGAGTCACTCAGTGTCAGCACTTTAGCACCCAAACGCATTGCTTTTTGGGCTGCATATTGAGCTACGTTTCCGGAACCGGAGATACATACTCTCTTCCCTTCAAATTTCTCGCCTCGTGTGGCTAACATAGCCTCCGCAAAATAGCATGCTCCGTAACCGGTGGCCTCCGGACGCATCAAACTGCCGCCCCATTGCTGACCCTTGCCGGTCAACGTACCCGTAAACTCGTCACGAAGACGCTTGTACTGACCGAACATGAAACCGATCTCGCGACCGCCCACACCGATATCTCCGGCCGGAACATCCGTGTCAGCACCGATATGACGTTGCAACTCGGTCATGAAACTCTGGCAGAAACGCATCACTTCGGCATCGCTCTTGCCTCTCGGCGAAAAGTCACTACCTCCCTTGGCTCCACCCATCGGCAGCGTCGTCAAGGCATTCTTGAAAGTCTGCTCGAACGCGAGGAACTTCATAATACTTAGGTTCACGCTCGCGTGAAAACGGATACCGCCTTTGTACGGACCGATAGCGCTGTTCATCTGAACGCGGAAACCGCGGTTGATCTGTACTTCGCCTTGGTCATCCATCCATGGTACGCGGAACATGATTACACGCTCCGGCTCCACCATTCGTTCCAATATCTTCTGTTCACGCAGATACGGATACGCCATAATCATCGGTGCCACACTCTCTGCCACTTCTTTTACAGCCTGATGAAACTCATTCTCACCCGGATTCTTTCTTATGAGGTCCGCCATAAACGCGTCCACATACGCTCTTGTCTGCTTGTCCATAATTTTAAAGTTGTTTGTCTATACTTGTGACGTTTCTTGTCTATATTTGTAACGTCTCTTGTCTATATTTGTAACGTCTCTTGTCTGCAACTGTGACGTTCCTTGTTTGTATTTGTAACGTTCTTTGTTTGTATTTGTGACGTTCTTTGTCAAAATACGCCGCAAAGTTACACAAAAAAATTTATATACGCAAGCGCGCGTATATTTTTTTATAATTTTTGTAGAAATTACCGCACACATAGCAAAATCTGCCGCACATACAATAAAAAATTCTTTCACGTACAACAAAACACCCTTACACACCTCGCACAACTCAATTACGGAGCATTTACGGACCAACTACGGAGGAAAACCCAAAGACCACCCAATAATCACCCAAGGATCACCCAAGGATGGATTGCCAAAAATGACAAAAAAGTGCCTTATACTATATATATACTTTGTATATATATACATTTTGTTCGTTTTTTTTTATTTGCACATGTCATTTTTTTTTCGTACCTTTGCAGCCGATTTTGTGTGCCTGCACGGGAGTGTGCGTGTGGCGCACGCACTAAAACAGATTAATAATCGAAAAAACTGATAGAATTATGGCAAATGACAAACAACAAAGCGGTTTGATGTTCAATGCGTTAACCGCAGGAAGTAAGATTGTAGGTAACATCGCTGCCGACAGCGATTTTCGTATTGACGGCATGATTGAAGGTGAATTGAACTGTACCGGTAAGGTCGTTATCGGAGAAGCCGGTCGTATCAAAGGAACTGTTATCTGCGCAAACGCTGAAATTCTCGGCCTCATGGAAGGCAAGATAACATGCCATCAGCAGATGTCGCTGCGGGCGAGTGGCAAGATACAGGGCGACGTGCATACAAAGACCTTGATCGTCGAGCCGGGGGCTATATTCAATGGTACATGTGCAATGGGAGGAGTGGAGAAAGCCGCACCTGCTACTAAATAGTCCGTACTATGCGTATCAAACCATTTAAGGGATATAGGCCGCCGAAAGAGCTGGTCGAGGAAGTGAGTAGCCGTCCCTACGACGTGCTGAATAGTGAGGAAGCACGCGCAGAAGCGAAAGGTAACGAGAAATCGCTGTACCATATCATCAAGCCGGAGATAAACTTCGCGCCGGGTACCGACGAGCATGATCCGCGTGTATATGATGCCGCCGTTGAGCAGTTCAAACTGTTCAAGAAAAACGGCTGGCTCGTGCAGGATGCCTCCGACAAGTATTATGTGTACGCCCAAACAATCTTGGCCTCCAACCCGCTTTCCGGCGGAAAAGACAAGACACAATTCGGTCTGGTGGTTGGCGCTTGGGTGGATGATTACCTCGAGGGACGCATCAAGAAACATGAATTGACGCGCCGCGATAAAGAGGAAGATCGCATGAAGCATGTGCGTGTGCTGAACGCAAACATGGAACCGGTCTTCTTTGCCTACCCTCACCGGACTGACCTGGATACAATCATCGCTAACGTCACCGAAGGCACACCTGAATATGACTTTGTAGCAGCACCCGAAGGCTTCCGTCATACGTTCTGGGTGATTGACGACCCGATCACGATAAATCGTATCACTGAGATTTTTGCCGAGATACCGTCAATGTATATTGCCGATGGACACCATCGTTCCGCGGCAGCGGCTGGCGTAGGAGCCGAGAAACAGAAAGCGACTGGAGACAAGAACGCTGAGTTCAATTATTTCCTCGCAGTTTGCTTCCCGGACAACCAACTCAACATCATTGACTACAACCGTGTTGTAAAAGATCTGAACGGATTAAGCGAAGCCGCATTCCTCGATGCGCTGCGTGAGAATTTTGAAGTGGAAGACAAAGGCACGGAAATATACAAACCATGCCGTTTGCACAACTTCTCCTTATATTTGGACGGACGTTGGTATTCCTTGACAGCCAAAGCGGGACGATACAATGACGCTGACCCGATAGGTGTTCTGGATGTAACGATTTCCAGCAACCTGATTCTCGATAACATCCTCGGCATCAAAGACCTGCGGTCGGACAAACGCATTGATTTCGTAGGTGGTATTCGTGGTTTGGGCGAGTTAAAACGGAGAGTGGATAGCGGAGAAATGAAAATGGCGCTGGCGCTCTACCCTGTTACCATGCAGCAGATTATCGATATCGCTGATAGCGGCAATATTATGCCGCCGAAAACAACGTGGTTTGAACCGAAGTTACGGAGCGGACTCGTTGTACATGAGTTGAATTAAAACTATAAATCCTGATTAACAAATTGAAAATCAACGGACGAAACATATTAGTCTTTGTTCTTTGTTCTTTACTCCTTGTTCTATCCGGATGTAGTATTCAAAGAAAGATCAAGCGGGCGGATAAGAAATTCGCTATCGGGGAGTATTACAATGCGGCTGATATCTACAAGTCGTGTTACAGCCGATTGAGTACTAAGAAAGATCGTGAGTTAAAGGGCTATGTGGCATTCAAACAAGGCGAGTGCTATCGATTAATCAACAACCCTCGTGCCGCCAACGCTTACCAGAGCGCCCTGCGGTGCAAGTACCATTTGCAGGACTCAATCATCTTTCTCCGTGCCGGACAAGTACTCCAATATCAGGGCAAGTACAAAGATGCTGCCAAAAGTTACGATCTCTACCTGCAATCCCATCCGGACGACTATGTTGCCCGTGCCGGTAAATATGCTTGTGGCAAGATTGACGAGTGGAAAAAAGAAGGTTCGCGGTACAAGATAAGTGAGGCGAAGGAGTTCAACCAGAAACGGACAAGTAACTTCGCGCCGATGTTTATCGGTTCCGGAGGAGATGCATTGATGTTTACATCCAACCGCCAGGAGAAACAGAAAGGCGGCTCGAAGAAAATCCAACGCCCGAGTAGTGTAACGGGGCAGCAGTTGTTCCAGCTCTATCAGACTCGCAAGAACGCTGCCGGAGAATGGGAAGATATCTCTTTGGCGGAAGGATTGTACGGAGATGCAGAAGAGAGTGAGGAAAAGCAGGCGAACGACTCCACGGATGGAAAGCAGGCTGGAAGTGCGGAAATGGGTGCCTGCTGCTTTACTCAGGACGGTAGAACAATGCTCTTCACATACTCCAAGCCGATTAACGGAAAAGACCTTGGAGCAAAAATCTACCGTAGCGACCGCGCGAGTGGCGAATGGGGAGAGGCGCAGGAAGTGAAGATTTTTGCCGATAGTTCGATTACTGTAGGTCACCCTGCACTTAACAGTACTGCTGACACGCTCTATTTCGTGAGTGACGCACCGGGAGGACTCGGAGGTAAGGATATATGGATGGCGGAATTGGACGGCAACGATTGGGTGAACGCACAACCATTGGGAGCCGGTATCAACACCTCGGCAGATGAGATGTTCCCTTATGTGCACGCGGATGGTACATTGTATTTTGCATCCAACGGTCATCCGGGGTACGGCGGACTTGATATATACAAGGCAAACCGCGATACGACTGTAACCGACAGTACCGTTTGGATTCTGTATAACATGGGCCCCACCTTCAACGGCATAGGAGATGATTTCGGTATTACTTTCGAAGGAAATACCCAGAACGGATTCTTCTCGTCTAATAAAGGCGACAAGAAAGGATTTGATAAGATATACCGCTTCTGGTTGCCGGAAATGGAATTCATTGCAGAAGGACTGATTAGCGATGAGGCAGGAAACCCGATTGCAGACGCCAAACTGCGTCTGGTGGGCTCGGATGGAACAAACAGCAAACTGAACGCCCGGCGTGATGGTACATATAAGATCAAACTCAAACGAGACGTAAAATATGCAATGCTTGTTACTGCGCGAGGATACTTGAACGATAAAGAACGATGGGACACCAAAGGGCTAAAAGACAGTAAGACCTACACAATGAACTTCACGCTGAACCCGATCAGCCGTCCTGTGAAAATGGATAATATCTTCTATGAATTCGGTCGATGGGAGATCACCAAAGCATCAGAAGCAGAGTTGGAGAAATTGGTGAAGTTGCTCAACGACAACCCAAATATCACTATTGAACTATCAGCCCATACGGATATGAAGGGTAACGAAGATTTCAACAATGAACTGTCGCAGAAACGTGCACAGAGTTGTTGTGACTATTTGGTGGCGCATGGTATCGAGAAAGAGCGTCTGACACCCGTGGGGTACGGAAAAGCCAAGCCCGTTGTGGCCGACAAAGCACTGAATAAACAATATCCCTTCATTCCTGTCGAACAAATACTGGACGAGGAGTTTATCCTAAAACTCAAACCTGAACAACAGGAGATATGCAACCAGATTAACCGCCGGACGGAGTTCAAAGTAGTCAAAACGACGTATAAACTATATTAACATGCAACAATATTTGGATTTATGCAAACGAGTGCTGGAGGAAGGCACTGTAAAGCACGACCGTACCGGAACGGGAACTATATCCGTATTCGGCCATCAGATGCGTTTTCATATGGAAGACGGTTTCCCGCTGCTGACAACGAAGAAACTCCACCTCAAGTCTATCATCTATGAACTCCTCTGGTTCTTGCAAGGCGACACGAATGTAAAATACTTGCAGGACCACGGTGTACGTATCTGGAACGAATGGGCGGACGAGAACGGAGAGTTGGGACCTGTGTATGGGCATCAATGGCGTTCGTGGCCCGATTATAAAGGCGGAACCATTGACCAGATAGCCAATATCGTTAAGATGATCAAGGAGAATCCGGATAGCCGTCGTATGATGGTCAGCGCATGGAATGTCGCGGAAGTGGATAAGATGGCTTTGCCTCCTTGCCACTGTCTGTTCCAGTTCTACGTGGCGGATGGCAAACTGTCACTGCAACTATATCAGCGAAGCGCAGATATCTTCCTCGGTGTACCGTTTAACATCGCTTCATATGCCTTACTCCTTCAGATGATGGCACAGGTAACCGGACTCAAATGCGGCGATTTTGTACATACTCTCGGTGACGCACATATCTACTTGAACCATTTGGAGCAAGTTAAGTTGCAATTAACGCGTGATCCGCGGCCACTGCCGAAAATGATTATCAATCCGGAGGTCAAAGACCTGTTTGGTTTCCAATTCGAAGATTTCACATTAGAAGGTTATGACCCGCATCCTCATATCGCGGGCGTTGTAAGCGTATGATTTCGATTATAGTAGCAATATCAGAGAATTATGCAATCGGCAAGAAAGGTGACCTGTTGTGTCATATGCCTGCCGATTTGAAGCATTTCAAAGAGATTACCAGTGGCAAGACGGTGCTGATGGGTGAGCGGACATTCTTCTCGCTTCCCAAACATCCCCTACCCAACCGGCGTAATATTGTACTGACGGACGTACCCGGCAAGACTTTTGAGGGTGCAGAGGCAGTATATTCATTGGATGAGTTATGCGCCAAAGTGCAAGACGAAGAGGAAGCGTTCGTCATTGGCGGCGGTATGGTATATCGCCAGATGATGCCGCGCGCAGACAAACTTTACATCACCCACATCCATCATTCTTGGGACGACGCAGACACCTTCTTCCCGGAAATCAAAGAAAGCGAGTGGAAACTGTTGAGTGCAGAACGCCACAACGCAGACGATAAAAACCCTTACGATTATACCTTTGCAGAATATGGCAGACGATAAAAAGATTATTTTCTCAATGGTGGGCCTGAGTAAGAACTTCGGGCCACAGAAACAGGTATTGAAAAATATCTATTTGAGTTTCTTCTATGGTGCCAAAATCGGTATCATTGGTCTAAACGGAGCCGGTAAATCAACGCTACTCAAAATCATCGCAGGTATTGAAAAAGAATATCAGGGCGAAGTGGTTTGGGCACCCGGTTACAGCGTCGGTTATCTGGAGCAGGATCCGAAACTTGATCCGAACAAAACCGTTCGCGAAGTGGTACAGGAAGGTGTACAGCCGATTATGGACATGCTCAAGGAATACGATGATATCAACATGGCTTTTGCGGAACCTGATGCTGACTTCGATAAGTTATTGGCACGCCAGGCGGAACTCCAGGACAAATTGGATGCCGCAGATGCATGGAATATAGACCAGCGTCTGGATAGAGCGATGGATGCCTTGCGTTGCCCGCCGGATGATGCGAGTGTCACTACTCTCTCTGGAGGCGAACGCCGACGGGTAGCACTCTGCCGTCTGCTGTTGCAACAACCGGATGTGCTCTTGCTCGATGAGCCGACGAACCATTTGGATGCGGAGTCCATTGATTGGCTCGAGCAACATCTGCAGCAATACGCCGGCACGGTGATATGTATCACGCACGATCGTTATTTCTTGGATAACGTGGCCGGTTGGATTCTTGAACTCGACCGTGGAGAAGGTATTCCTTGGAAAGGCAACTATTCCAGCTGGCTGGAACAGAAGACAACCCGAATGGCACAGGAAGAGAAGCAGGCATCCAAACGCAGAAAGACTCTGGAGCGGGAGTTGGAATGGATTCATATGGCTCCTAAAGCACGTCACGCCAAGCAGAAAGCCCGTCTGGAAGCTTACGACCGCATGTTGAACGAAGAGCAGAAAGCGAAAGAAGAAAAATTGGAGATATTTATTCCGAACGGTCCGCGTCTGGGTAACAAGGTGATTAACGCCGAAGGTGTAGCCAAATCTTTCGGAGACCGCTTACTATTCGAAGACCTCAACTTTATGTTGCCTCCCAACGGCATTGTTGGGGTCATCGGTCCGAATGGTGCCGGCAAGACGACTCTCTTCCGCATGATTATAGGCAGCGAGAAAGCCGACAAGGGAACATTCTCTGTGGGCGAGACGGTAAAGATTGGCTATGTCGACCAGCAGCACACGGATATTGACCCCGATAAGAGCGTTTTTGAGACAATCAGTGGAGGCACGGAGTTCATTCGTGTCGCGGGTCGTGAAATCAATGCGAGAGCGTACCTGAGCCGTTTTAACTTCACCGGAGCTGACCAAGAGAAGAAATGCGGAGTACTATCCGGTGGTGAGCGCAACAGACTACACCTGGCTTTGACTCTCAAATCCGAGGCGAACGTGCTTCTGCTTGATGAGCCGACCAACGATATTGATGTGAATACATTACGCGCGCTCGAAGAAGGTCTGGAGAACTTCGCCGGATGTGCAGTGGTCATCAGTCACGATCGTTGGTTCTTGGACCGTATTTGTACACATATCCTCGCCTACGAGGGAGATGGTAAGGTGTTCTGGTTCGAGGGGAGTTACTCGGAGTACGAAGAAAATAAGAAAATGCGCTTGGGTGAAGAAGCTTGCGAACCCAAACGGGTCAAATATAGAGGTTTAGGTGCTTAGACGAGTATCAACATATATTCGCCAACGGGAATTGTTAACAAAAGACAAACCGGTGTTAGTGGCCGTCAGTGGAGGTGCGGATAGCGTGTCTCTCTTGGATGTGCTGATGCGTGCCGGATATGACTGCATAGCAGTCCATTGCAACTTCCATCTCCGTGGCACGGAAAGCGATCGGGATGAGATGTTTGTACGAGACTTGTGCAAAGAGCTGAACGTTCCATTGGAAGTGCAGCATTTTGACACACTCGCATATTCGCGGGAAAAGCACGTTAGCATGGAAGTGGCAGCACGGGAGTTGCGGTACACATGGTTTGATCAAATGGCCCGCGAGAAAGGATGTCAGGCCATCGCTGTCGCCCATCACAGGAATGATCAGGCAGAAACAATACTATTGAATCTTAAACGCGGTGCAGGCCTTCGCGGATTAGCCGGAATGCGTCCAAAGAGTGTCAACCCGATGGCACCGGATAGTGTACCGATTGTCCGTCCTTTGCTATGCACGACACGCGATTATATTGAACATTACCTGCGCGACAAACGGCACTTGAATTGGGTAATCGACAGCACTAACAAAGACCTGACCATCAGCCGCAATGCGGTACGGGAGCAACTCAAAGAGTACACCAAAGCCGAGATAGAGCACATGGCCCAAACGGCAGAATACATGCAAGGATACGTAGATATTTTGGAGGGCAAACAAACGCGCGAAGCTGGTATTGCTCGCCTGTACGAAGATATTCGTGGTTGTAATTTTGCAGAAATAGATAAAATTTATGATGCGTTGCAACGAGGAGAAGGAGGCAAGACTTTCACCTCCAAGACCCACAAAGCAACCATAAAAAAAGGAAAGTTATGCGTCACTACGGTATAATAGGTTTTCCACTGTTGCATTCGTTCTCGGCAAAATATTTCAACGAGAAATTTGCAACAGAACATATTGATGCGGAATACTCGCTTTATCCGCTCAAAGAATTAACATCCGAGAGGATGAATGAGTTCTTGGAAAAGTGCAGTGGGATGAACGTGACACTGCCGTACAAGCAGGCCGTTATCCCGTTTCTGGACCGACTGGACGAGACGGCAGAAGCCATTGGAGCGGTAAACGTGATATATAAGCGTGTGGGGTATAATACCGATTGTCTGGGATTTATGGATTCCATTAAACCCTTACTCCGGGAATATGACAAAAAAGCACTCGTGCTGGGTACAGGAGGTGCATCCAAAGCCGTGTGCTACGGGCTGCGCAAATTAGGGGTGTCCCCTACTCTCGTCAGCCGAACACCTCAGAAAGGAATGATCGGATACGATCAATTGACGGACGACGTGATGCAGTCTCACACAGTCATCGTCAACTGTACCCCCTTAGGGATGCTGCCTGACGTAGATTCGTGTGCGCCTATTCCCTATGAGAAAATAACGGCACGCCATTTGTTGTTCGATTGCGTGTACAACCCGGAAGAGACCTTGTTCTTGCGTAAAGGGAAGGCACAAGGCGCTACTATCAAAAATGGCATGGAGATGCTGACCGGGCAGGCTAAAGCGGCATGGAAAATATGGTCAAACGAAATTTGATAATGTAACGATATGAAACGATTTTATCTTATGCTCTTAGGAGCGATGATGCTAAGTGCACTGAATGCACAAGTGGTAGAACAAGGTGAACCGACATTGGTATATTATTCACCTAAGACTTCCGTTTCGCTCTATTTCAGTTATGCGATAGAGAAATGGGAACCGGGTATTTATGCCCAATACGCGGAGTCCATGTTGGGCGTCACCAACGCCGTAAAAGTGAATAAGACAACGTACACGCTCAAAGACGTGCGTATCGGCACCATGACTACCGCAGACCTGTCGCGGGCTCACAAGGTGAAAGATGAAGCAGGTATTCCGTTGTTGCTGTCAATCAATGAAAAAGGAATACTGCGCGGCTATAATCTGCCGGCGGATAAGAAAAGTTCATCTTGTCGTTCCAACACTCCTTCTTTGAAATCGGACAAGTGTACGCAACCGGACTTGAAAGCAGTACCACTCCCGGAGGAAGCACTCAAAGCAGCTAACCCGATGGCGCAGGCATTCACCGTTGCCAAGCAAATCTTCCATCTCCGCGAGACACGCATGTACTTGATTAACGGAGAAGTGGAACATTCTCCGGCAGATGGTAAATCGATGGAATTGGTGTTGGCTGAATTGGATAAACAGGAACAGGCATTGACTGAACTGTTCTTAGGCAAGCACTCTGTACATATGGAAGAGAAGCATGTCACTTTCGCCCCCGAAGACAAGAAACATATTCTCTATTTCTCGGAAGAAAACGGTTTCACGGACGCGGATAATCTGGAGGCGAGTACGGTGGTAGTAAGCGTGGCGCTTCATCCGCAACATTATGTAACCAATACGGATAAGAAAAAGAAGAAAGAAGCTCCGCTCTCCCAAATAGTGTATAACTTGCCGGGAAGTGGCGATGTAAAAGTGCTTTATCGCGGGGTGGAAATGGGCAAACGTACGATTCCTGTTGCGCAATTAGGTGTAGACGTGCCATTGGCTAAGGATGTCTTCAAAGGAGAGACGCTGCCCGTTATCGAGTTTAACGAAAAAACAGGAAACATCGTTTCTATTTCAAAATGAGAAAGATTCTATTATTGCTATTCACCGTTGGCTGTTGGCAGCTCGCCTGTGCACAAGAACTCAAATGCACGGTTACTGTCAATTCGGACAAGATTGAAGGTTCAAACAAACAAGTGTTTGAGACGCTCAAATCGTCCATCGAAGAATATATGAACAACAATCGGTGGACCAATATGTCGTACGCTGAGTTTGAGAAGATAGAATGCAGTATGATGATATTGGTCAACAAAGTAGAGGGAAACCTGTACAGTTGCGAAATGACCTTGCAAAGTCGCCGCCCTGTGTACGGAACTACCTACACCACACCTTTGCTGAATTTCCGGGACAAGAATTTCAACTTCACGTATCAGGAGTTCGACCGTATTGAATGGCAGCAAAACCAATTCACTACGAACCTCACGGCGATGCTGGCATACTATTGTTACCTCATCATCGGTCACGATCAGGATAGTTTTCAGCGCTTGGGAGGCACGCCTTTCTTCCAGCAATGCGAAGAAATCGTTAATACCTGTCAAAGTGCCAGTATGGAGGGGACGGAACAAACTGGTTGGCGGGCTTTTGATAGCAACAGGAACCGCTATGCTATGATAAACAATCTCCTTGACGATGCATTTAAGAAATATCGCAATTTCTATTATGATTATCATCGTTTGGGGTTGGACGAGATGAGCAGTAACCTGAAGAACGCACGTGCTCGGATTGCAGAAGGAATGCCGATTCTCAAAGAGACCTATCGTTCGCGTCCTGCTACATATGTAGTGAATACTTTTCTGGATGCAAAAGCGGACGAGTTAGTCGATATCTTCAGCAAAGGAACGGACAAGGAGAAGAAAGATGTATACGATATGCTGATGGACATTGATGCCACACGGCAGAACACGTATGAACGAATCATCGCAACTGATTAAAGATAACGGAAAGC
>JAFVHA010000165.1 GCA_017478035.1 Paludibacteraceae bacterium
CACCACTCAAACCACCTCTGCGCTCATCCTCCACGGCGAAGACATCCCCGTCGAGCCCGACGAGTCACCCTATATCACCATGTCCCGCCGCATAAAAGAGATGTATGATAATAATTCCCTTCCCTTCAGGGAGGGGGTAGGGGTAGGCCTTGAAGCGGGGTTAGGCTTGGAACGCGATTGGAGTAGCGCTTCTTTTTGGTACGAGTACGTCGCTATTCATGGCGGTGAGCTTCTCCTCGAAGGCCTCACCTCCGATAGCCTCCAAGGCGACCGTATCGTCGCCGACCTCTACGCCAAATATTTTGGGGTCCAAACAGAGTTCGTACCTAAAGGCGCTATAATTAGATCTGTCAGTCCGAAGGACGGTCTGTCAGCAAAGCGGTCTGTCAGTGGAACGGTCTGTCAGCCGCAGGCGGTCTCAATCGATTTTTCGCATTGTCCGGATCTCTATCCGGCAATAGCTTTGACATGCGAAAAGTTATCGATTGAATTACACGCCACCGGCACCGAACGCCTTCGTTTCAAAGAATCCGACCGTCTTGAAGCCGTCCGTCTCCATGAAGTGCGCAACGACCATCGGATGGCGATGGCGCTGATGTGTGCCGACTACTCCGTATCTGAGGCCGACCAGCAGTGTATTGCTAAAAGTTATCCTGAGTTTGTTAGGGTTCACTCGGCAATAAGACGGCAAAAAGACGGCAACGAAACGGCAACGACGAATAACGTCACTATAAGGTCAATATCCCATATAACCCCCATACGTGGCGTCAATGATGACGGTTTAGGCAAAAAACATGCCCTCTCCAAACTCATTCATGCCGCCACATCTGACTACCTCTGGCTCCACGACGATGATGTGGTGTGGCCACCTGTCTGTCAGTCCGAAGGACGGTCTGTCTGTGAAGCGGTCTGTGCTCTGTCAAGCGAAGCTGATCTTATCATCCTTCCTCTCCGCATGGAACCTGACTCCCTTCTTTCAGGGAGGGGCGGGGTAGGCTTGCTCGAAAAATTACAGATAGCCGAATACGCCGCAATTCAGGAACTGACTATGCGTACCGCCAAGCGCGGACATGCCGTCATGTGCTCCGGAGCTAACCTCATCGTACGTCGTGATGTGTGGCTCGCCTGCGAACCTGATATCCATCCTGAGATTCCTTCCGGCGACGATATGTTTTTGTTGGAAGCCGCTAAACGTCGTGGTTATACCGTTTCTGTCATTGACGAACCCGATTATACAGCTATTGTCCGTCCCCTCACTTCCTGGCGTGCTTTCTTCCGCCAGCGAATGCGTTGGGCGGGCAAGGCACCCCATTACACGGATAAAGATATCCGTCGTTGCGGTGCTCTCATTGTCGCCGCTAACCTCTTTCAGATCTTCTGCCCCCCGATTATCCTCATCAAATTCCCGATAGAGTATTCCCTCATCCGCAAGAGAGAGAGTTCATCAATCATCAATCATCAATCATCAATAAAAGAACCACGCACTTCGTGGTACGTGGCTCTTTTGCTTGAAATTTTCTATCCGTTTTATCTCTTGGTCTCTTTGCTTTGCGGTCTTTTCCGCAAGAATACGTGGTAACCGTATCCTGCAGCAAGGAGAATCATCAGTCCCCATGTCACATCGCCTATAGGATCCAGGAACGGGTCAAAAGGATCGTACTCCACTTTGCGGATATGCGGAGAGATGGTAGCCGCACCGTCTTGCGTGGTAGTAGTGGCTTCTGAATGGGCATTGCTTGCTCCCACTTCCGTCACGGCGTTTCTTGCTTTGGGAGTGTAGATAGCGCCGGTATAAGCCATCGCCGTATAACGTACTCCTTTTCCGCTGTTATTGCCACCGCTGGTAGTAGCTATGCCACCGGTACCACTTCCACCGCCGCCTATGACATGAACGGTCGCGCTGCTCGTCTGATGAATATGCATGGACGTGCTGGACATAGCGGCTTTCGGAGCGTTCTCTACGTAAGACCAGTGCACCGGACTCGGAGCCGTACGGTGTATCAATGACATAGAGGCTTTCGGGGCGGAATAGGTTGCAGAAGGCATACCGCCTCCGATGACCGAAGGAGCATGAACGGCTACGCTGCCAGGGCTGGGGGCTATCTGCTGTTTGTCACTACCCGTTAAGAGGTAGGCAACCAATAATAACCATAAACTACCAAATACTATTCCGGCAGCAAGGATGAGTTGCTTTCTTAGCTTTAACATAACAAATTCAATTGGGCTCATGATACAATCCTTTCTGCTTATTTCTGTACCTCTTTACCTATGACATCATATACGTTGCCACCTCGAATGATAAAGAGGTGCCCATTTCTAAGAATCTTTCTCGGCCCATTTGTCTCGCTGTCCCAATTGTTTACGCCGGTAGTGATCTGCGGACCTTTTCGTTCTACGCGGATAGATACGATGAAGCGATCTTTGTTATCAACGCGGTTAGAGGTGAACGTATAGGATTCGGTCATTAAGTCGTACCATTGTTCGGTCGTCTTGTCCCATAGTTTTACTTCTTTAACCTCTTGATCCTTGTCGTACTTGTCATTATAAGCAATGGTATAATTGCCTTTGGTAGCCGCGAAGTAGTTCAACGGGATACCGGCGATAGCGCTTGCGTCGGGCAGGGCGTTGAATGCCATCTCGCCTTCATTGTTGCGACTTGCCAGAACCGGTTTGGTTGTGATTTGTGCATATTGGTAATAATCGCCACGCATCTTCACCAAGTCGTTCATGATGTCGTAACCATCCGTGAAATCATTGGAGATAAGCAATGTCGTCTCATCTTGTTCGCCTTTCGAGTTCGTCAGATCAATGGCGCACCAAACAGGATGCGTGTCTTCCGCATCTTCATATTCCTCCGGACTACGCCTTACAATAGAAGTACGGCCGGTTACTTGGTCTTTACTAAACTCAATTCCTTGTTCTGTCTCGGGAGAGGTTCCTCCGATTTGTACGAAGTAGCAGGTAAACGGCGTCATCGAGTAGTTGGTGATTGCAACCTGGCGATATTCCGACCACCCGTTATTAACCGGTTCTACGATGTAACGCAAGTCATTGACCGGATCGTTGAATTTATAATGTCCATCCCATGGATCCACACTATGGTCTTCGACAATCTCTCCATTTAGTACGGGATTTTCAATATCCGACTTATAAGGCATGAAGTATGGGTTGCCGACCAGATTCCAACCTCTATGGTTCGCGCGAACTTGTGAGTAGTCCTTGTCGCAGCCATAGCCATAAATCCCTTGAACCATTTTATCTTTCAAGTCATCCTCAATGACATCATTCGCCATCGGGAAGCGGAATTCTCTCTTTACTTTTCCGTTTCCGGGAAGCGCGAAGATATAACCGAGACCTTTCCTGAGTGTCTCATCTGCTGCTACCATTTCCCAGCATCCTCCTGCTTGTGTAGCAGCACGTTTCTCGCCATTATATTTCTTGAGCAGGAAGTCTGTTCCCAATACAGGAACTGCAGTCTCTTCCTCATTGGCGAAACGGATATCTGCTACGTTACAATCGTAAGGAAGCGAGAAATAGTGCCAGTTGGTCGGGTCAATACGGAAATCCAAATACGTACCATCTGTTTTCCCTATATTCAGGGTTCCTTGGATGTCAGCTGTTGCGACAGCGTCTTCCTGACGACGGAAGGCGAGTGACTTGACTGTGTACTCTGTAGAGGGAGGAACGATCAGTTTACCACCCGGATAGATCTTCAAGTTCGCAATCTCATCCACATCTTTCGGATCATCGTCTGATCCTTTGGTGAGCGTAGCTCCACTCAGTACGACGACGTTACATGTCTTGCAGCGTTCAACAGATTGCGGATAGAGTTTAGCGTGCGTGTCTTTATCCTCTACCAATTCGCTGAACAATGCGTCATTGGTGTCCGCATCTGTTGCCACCACGATAGGTACTTGTTGTGCTGCCTCTGTAAGGACTGTTTCACCTTGTCTCAACTGGAAGCGCAACTTCAGACACGCATATTGATACATATTATCAATAGGGATATTATATATCTTTGTTTCGTCATCATGCGTGTAAGAATCCAGTGCTTTGCCCGGTTCGATATGAGCAGAATAGTCAATGTAGTACTGATTGTAATCCATGTTGGCAATATCCTGATAGGAGTTACAGGTTGCTTGCGCATCACTGCTCACACCGGCTGCTGCCTTCTTGGTGTCATTCATACAAACAGAGCGGCCATACCATTCGGATTTAAACTCATCATGATTGGTGAAAGTAACAAATGTAGTTCCTGTCGTCTCATTCATATATACGGCGGAGTCTCCGGAGGTAACGCGATTATCTCGGAAGAGAATACAACGGGCCGTCGTAATGTCAATCTCATCATCATCCAAATTGATACCAAAGGCAGTAAGCAAGTCGATAGAGTCTTGTTTGGTAACAGGCGATAAGCTTGAAGCCGCATAGAAGGCATCAAAAGCCGGATCGCTCGGGCTCTTTCCTTTATCCATATTTCGTACGGTACCGGGCCATCCTTTTTCACTATTGTTGGTAAGGCAGTTCTTGGTGGTTGCAGCTGCGCCCTGTGAACCAAAAATGTCTATGATATCATCACCCTTTTTAAGCATGATAGGATCATTACCATTGAATTCTATCTTTTTAAAAGGATCTCCACTACATTCTACCCAACGAGGATTGGCATCGGCTGCAGAACAATTTGTGGCTTTATCACTTAAGAAAGCGTCAGAGCAAGTTTCCAAATCTCCGCCATCAGGACGCGTGAAGAAAATAATTTCTTGGCCGGCAGCAATAGATCCTAAGCTGGATAGGTTCAGAGTAACATTACTTGATGGAGCCCAATCATCTGATGATCCTCTCATCCTTACAAAAATTGAATAATTTGATAAAGATATTGCATCATTAGTACCATTGAAGATGGAGAGAAGTTTCATAGTACCTGCGCCCTCAAAATACTTCGCAAAGAAGAGTTCTGTAGCAGTGCCACCACCTCCGGAGATAGAACCGTGCTCCTCTTGACCATCAATGATAATGAGCGGATTGATATCGCCTTTATCTACGAAGATATTAACAGCGTTTTCTTCCCATTCAACGATATCAATAATAGGACCGGACGTCTTGAAGTGACCGGTTACAGCACAAGCGGCATCTGTTCCGGGGGTCAACTTGTACCAATAATCTGTGGTCTCTGCAAGGCCTGTGAATACATACGGAGCAGAAGAAGCGGTCCTTTCAAGATGCCCCTCGGTCATTGCTTCGTTTGTATAGAGATCAATGTGCATGTCTGTGGTATTGCTTACCCAGGTGAAGGTGGCATCGACACGGCGTGCACCTACGTTCACCTCTTGCGGTTGGCTTGTACATCCGGCAGTAACGATATAGAAAATGGTCGGTTCTGTATACAAACCGAATTTTTCACCATAAGCCAAGCGACGACCGGCTCCGTAATGCGGGTGATGCGGGTTAGCAATGGTATATTGTATACCATCGGTGGTGGTCAATAACCACTCATAACTATCTCCACTGGCAGTTGCTACATTTACTTTATTTTGAATGTTAACTTTAGTAGCTCCTGTAGCCATGTTACTCCATAAACACAAGTCATTGTAGCCGGCTAAACGTACGCACGAACCATGATCTGCGTAACGATCGGAGGTGACAGCTTTCAGCGAGTAAAGCACAGTAGAGGGTGAAACGCCTACCATGGTTGGGGTGGTTGGATCATCCGGAGAAACTACTACACCGGCATATTCGCCCGGACCATCGTTCATATTGCCCGGAAGCGCATACCAGAGTGTTTTCTTCGTGATCAGCAAGAACTCTTCCGGCAGCGAGCGCCCATTTACGGTAATGGTTTTGGTTACTTCTCCGGCTGTGAAAGTAATTGTAGTGGACTCGGTTATATCGCTCTCGGTAGGAGTGTATTCTATAGTAAGCGTGGTTGCTAAACCGGTTGTTCCTGCAGGAACGGCTGTAGCGGCTAACGAGATAGCAAAGTTGGCGTTGGAAGAAGTAGCACTCAAAGTGGCAGCTGCCTCAAAATTCTTCGCAGTTACATCAATTACCGCTTTTACTTTCTGTCCGGCAGCAGAGGTAATCCACTGGTTGGTGTTAACACGGATAGTCGGGCCGGAAGTACAGCCATCCATGTCTGTTGTTACTATTGCTGATGACCCGGAAGCAGAAGTCGTTTTGTCGGTCTTCTTGTAGAATACGATATCTTTTTGGTTCTTATCGTAACAAGAGAAGAGACTGCTACCATCGTTATATTTCAACTTGTTGTGCGTATAGGTTCCTTGCGCTGTGGCGGTAGCTGTACCGTCTGCCGCAACAGTTACTGCCCATTTCCCGTTATCATCTAAATCTGACTTTGTCTTTAAGTGGTTACTGTTGCTACTTGCAGCATATATGTAACCGATTAATTCTGCATCATAAAAGGTGAAATAGTCGCCAGATTTACCAACGGTTAATTCGCGTACATCTGTACCGGTAAAATAGACATAATCCTTTTCATTTTCTGTTGTTGAAGTTACATCACCGGCACCACGATTATTGGTATTTTGTGTTCCAAGGGCCTTATCATTGTCAGTATTAACAATAAGAACAAAAGACCCGGCAGTGAGGGCACTCACATCAGTTACCTTTTCGTATAGAGGAACCAGTGTAATAGTTGATGTAGACCAACATGCATACCATGTAGCAGATGACGTGGCTGTTACACTTGCGCCAGGACCACTTTCTACTGCTGTAGCAGAACTGCTTGTTGCCCAACCAACAAACATTTTTCCACTCGTTCCGCAGTCAAAGTCCTCGGCGATGTTTGGCATCGAATATGAATCACCATCCGTAACGGTGATGGAACTATACAGCGATTCAGCACCGCCATCTACCGTTTTGAAGTTGATAGTGAACTGCGTTTTAACGGTGAAGTTGAGCGTTACCGTAGCACCGCAGATGACATTATCGGGGTCGGTCTCATCATCAGCCTGAGTAGCAGTAACCGTATAAACCTTTGTTGCTGCATTAGTCGGCAAAGTGAGTGTGGCGCCTGTGTTGGACTTCCCGCTCAAATAACTACTGCAGTCTACATTTGCTTCGTCCTTACAACTCCAAGTAATCGGTTTTCCGTTACCGCCGGTGAGCGAAATAGTTGCAACACCACTACCTACAAAATTTGTGGTCTCACTGTCGATGCCCAACGGAGTACTTGGAGCTTGACAGCAATGAGGTCTTGAGGTGTAACTGGATACCTCAATCTTTTGTTTGTAGAGGTATAGACTGGTTGAGTTCGAAGTATAGGCATTGAACTGGTGGTATGTCGTATAGAAACTCAGCATATATTCCGCATTGCTGGAAGATTTGAAGTTCCATGTGGCCGCAGAACCGGAAACATCCACCGTATAATTGAACACGATAGGATCATCAGCAAAAGTCAACTCATTCGAGCCGTTAATAACAAGGTATTTGTTAATCTCAGCATTGTAGAACGTAACAGCTTTTGTTGCCGGATTGACGACATTGATGCGCCAAATCAAGTACGAATCAGTGATGGCATTTCCGGCATCACCTAATATTAGAGATTCTACTTTAGTATCCACTCGGCCGGAAGACATGGTGGCTTTCAGGGCATAATCACTACTGGAGTAATATGCTGCCAGCACATAATTCGCACCGGATTCCAAATCACTCTCTAATTTAAGTGCTGCGTAGTTGTTAGAGGGAGCGACAATGCCATACACCGCCGTAAATGTGGTATTGGCAGTAATGTCTTTTTCAGTACCCGGTGCATCGTAGGTCGGCGCAACAGAAGTTCCGGTTGCGTGGTCTGTATATGTTCCTGTTGCCCAACCGAGGAGTGTGGCATCATCGCAAGAAGATAATCCATTGTCAGGTAATTCATAGGGGACGCCTTCTGTCGCGGTCTCGTTATAAGAACCGCCGTTATCTATGATTGTGATAGTGTATGTTGCTGCTGCGCGGAAATTGATTTGGACGTTACAATCCTCGCTTGGAGTTACGGTAAAGGTATTTCCGCTTTGCACAACTGTAGCTGTACCGGATGTAACGGTGTAGCCGTCTGCGACATATCCTGATGCCGGAGTAGCAGTGATGACATATCCGGAAATGGATACGGTACCATAAGAAAGATTGTTAGAAGAAGCTGTAACGGTGTACGATACTTCAGGAGCGTAGGTAACAGTAACATCAGAACTACATGTGGCTTTTGATAGACCTGAAAATGTTACGGATTGTTCTCCTGTAGCATTGTTATAGTTAAATGTGGAGTATCCCTCAATTTTTGTAATAACATAACCAGATGGAACAGAGAAAGTAACTGTATTGCCTGCGTACATACGCAATCCATCACTATAACACCGAGCAGGAGTCGTGGAGTGAGTTCCTTTAGCGCCGGTAAAAGTAACTAAGCCTTCTGTCTCAGAGGTAGATTCGCTGGCATATTTTGTTGGATTTGTTCCCCATACGAACGTTGCAGTACCGCCGCCTCCACCGCCACCGCCGGAAGTAACGGTGATAGCTTGAGTGGTAGATTTGCCGCCATAAGTGATGGTTACAGACGCATCACTTGTAGTTAATGCGGTAGAAGTGGAAGGAGTGAAAGAAAATTCGCTGGTGTGTCCGGCGTAAGCGTAGGTGTCGCTTGTGCTGTTGCTATACGTACGTGTAATAACCAAACCCGTCGGGTCGAAGTACTCACCTTCTGTATAAGACACCTTCGTCGGCGGAGTCTGTACAGAAATAGATGAGAGTGTTGGGTCTCCACCGCCACTGCCAGAACCAGCGGTTGTTACAGTAAGACTAACATCATCTATACGCGTATTTCCTGAGCAACTAAAGACAAGAGTAATCGTTGCAACTGGTGTAGCAGAGTTAGTAATTGTATACGATCCTGAAGACCCGGTAATATTTACTCCTGTTGTAGAACAAGATACAGAAGACTTGGTGTTATTTGACTTATACGTCAATGACATTTCTGCTGCATTGCCTGTAGGAATACCAGAAATCGTCCATGTTTTGCCACTTGAAAGTAATAATTCCGGTTTAGCGCCTCCAGCATTATTTTCATTTCTTACATAAACCGTGTTAGCAGACTCCGCATATGTCACAGTTCCTGATTCATAGACAGTTGTGCCTTTTCCATAATTGGCGCTTGCTGTCACATCAGCTGCGCCTGAAGTTCCTGTTTTTGAACCGGTCCAATTCTCGGCCCATAACGTGGCACCTACCGTAGCATCTGCTCCCCACACCTGCACACTGAATGCCGTGAGGGTGGTGATTAAAAATAAGGTTAAAAAACGTTTAAAGTTTGTCATATTTTTTTTGATATTAAATTTCCGGTGTGAATATTTGTTTATCACGACTTGCCCTCGAGACGCTCACGTATCACTCACGTATTGCCCTCGATAACCTATTGCGTAATCATCTGTTATCCAGCGTTTTATACAATTGCTTCAATTGTCCTTATATACGTGTGCGGGGATATGTATGTACGCGCACG
>JAFVHA010000166.1 GCA_017478035.1 Paludibacteraceae bacterium
CTGAACGAGTTTGAAGCCCACGCCGCAACCGCTCAGTTCTTTGAAAGGATAGAGACAGTCCTTGCGTTTCATATTGAGTACCGCCACCGCTTTCGGCGTCTCGTCGCCCGGCGTATGATGGTCACAGATGATGAAATCAACACCAATCTGATTGGCATACTCCATCTTGTCCACGGCTTTGATACCGCAGTCCAGAGCGATGACAAGGGTGCATCCTTTCTCTTTGGCCGTATCGATACCTTTGGTAGAGATACCGTATCCTTCGGTATAACGATCGGGGATATAATAGATGAGATTATCTGTTTGCGTCTTAAGGAAAGAGTACATAAGCGCCACAGCGGTTGTACCGTCCACATCGTAGTCACCATACACCATGATGCGCTCGTGGTTGTCGATCGCACGGCACAGACGGTCCACGGCGGCTCCCATGTCCCGCATCAGAAACGGGTCATGCAGACTCTCCAAAGACGGACGTATATAAGAGCGTGCCTGCGCGGCGGTGCGTATTCCGCGACCGGCTAATATACGCGCAGCCACCGGACTGATATCCAGTTCGTTTGTCAAACGCTCAGCAGCCTCCTGCTCTTCTGCCGTCAGTTCTTTTATGCGCCAGTTAATTTCCACCTTCTCTAAACTCTCAACTTTAAACTTTCAATTCATACTCATCCGCTTCCTCCCATTGGGGCAGCACTTCGCGGAAATGCCTCAGTTTCTCTATAGACAGATCCACGATACGGGTAGCTGCTTCATAATCTTCAAATCCCGCCACATCATGCAACCAGGTGTCATACGCCACCGAATGCCCGTTATAATCCATCTGTAGTCCGTCCATGCCGATCATGTTGACGCCTACGGCGTAGCAGTGGTTCTCTGCGGCGCGTGCCGGCAGGAGAGTATCCCAATACTGGATACGCACGGTAGGCCAGCAAGCTACGCAGATGAGGATATCGTACATGTTCCGTTTGTCCTGACGTAACCACACGGGGAAACGCAAGTCATAGCAAACGGCCAACCGTATCTTCACACCGCGGTATTCCCATATCGGCCGTCGGTTTCCGGGCGTAAAGAACTCCGCCTCCCCTCCGCTCTTGTACAGATGATGTTTGTCATAATACAAAGGCGTGTCATCGGGACGGAACATAAAGCCGCGGTTACGCAATACTCTTTCGCCCTGCGCCTCGTCATCGGACACATAGCACATCAGCGAACCGATGATGGCCAAGTGATAGGTGTCGGCCATGCGTTGCAGTACCTGACAGACAGGACCGGTACCCCATTCTTCGGCCAGTCCGGGTCGGTCGGGACAGAAACCTGTGGCGAACATCTCCGGCACGACTGCTATATCGGCCTGCCCGGCGATGGCGCGCAGACGCTCATCCAACAAGCCCACATTCGCTTGCGGGTTTGCCCACTCAATCGGATACTGCAGAAGCGCTACGCGCATTGGTGATTGGTGATTGATGATTGATGATTGATGATTTTATTTCTTGCTCTTCTTCTCCGGAGTGGCAGCTATATTCTCGCGCATGGAAGTATCGGCCTGGATATTCTGCATCCGGTAATAATCCATAATACCGAGATTACCGCTACGGAAAGCCTCTGCCATGGCCTGCGGCACGAGTGCTTCGGCCTCAATCACTTTGGCGCGTGCCTCTTGTGCCTTGGCTTTCATCTCCTGCTCGCTTGCAATAGCCATCGAACGACGCTCTTCGGCTTTTGCCTGGGCGATATTCTTATCCGCCTCTGCTTGGTCCATCTGCAGTTGTGCTCCGATATTCTTACCTACATCGATGTCGGCGATATCGATAGAGAGGATCTCGAAAGCGGTACCGTCATCGAGTCCTTTGGAGAGCACTAATTTACTGATGGAATCGGGGTTTTCGAGCACCATTTTATGGCTCTCTGCGCTACCGATAGAGCTGACGATACCTTCGCCTACACGGGCAAGGATCGTGTCCTCACCTGCACCACCGACCAATTGTTTTATGTTCGCGCGTACGGTCACACGCGCTTTAGCGATCAGCTGGATACCGTCTTTCGCCACAGCGGTTACAGGCGGCGTATCAATCACTTTGGGGTTTACGCTCATCTGCACGGCTTCGAATACGTCACGTCCGGCGAGGTCGATCGCAGTAGCCATCTGGAAAGGCAGTGAGATGCCGGCTTTGCTGGCAGATACGAGTGCATGTACGACGCGCTCGATATGTCCTCCGGCCAGGAAGTGCGCCTCCAGTCCGTCGCGTTTCACGTCGGTCAGACCGGCCTTGTGCGCCTCGATCATACAATTGACGATCTTTGCGGGCGGCACCTTACGGATACGCATCAGGAAGAGCTGTACCAAACTAACGTGCACACCGCTGACTACGGCATTGATCCATAGCATGAAGGGCACGTAATACAAGAAAATGAATACGGCGATTGTGATTAGCACAATCAGCACTACTTGAAGGGGATCCATGATTATTTATGATTTTTGATTTATGATTTTTGATTTGTGATTTTATTCTTTCTCTTCTTTGGCGGCCGGTTCCTCATGCTTGAGTTTGTTGTTCGCCAGTTCGACATGTCCGTCAATCTTGGTATCGAGCGCCATCTTATCGAGGGCATTGCTGCGGACAAATCCCCAGATAGCGAGTCCGGACAACAGCACACAAGCCGCCAGCGTGATATAGCCGGCCAGCTTACCCAGACAAATCCATGCTACTGCTACCGCACCTATCAAACAGGCAAAACCACTGATTCCCGCGATGCCGAAACCCGGCAGCAGGAACATCTCCATTAATAATAGCGCAACGCCCGCGAGCACTAATAATACGACTAAAAAAACGTTCATGCAAGTCCTTTCGCTAAAAAAATTACAATTATTTTTTCAAAATCGGCTGCAAAGATACAAAATATCTTTGATATATGCAAGCATTAAAAAAAAATTTGCACAAATAAATTAAATATACTACTTTTGCAGCCGATTTTTGAGGGTCACACCTTATAATAGTATTATGAGCAAAAATTTAGTGATAGTAGAGTCTCCGGCAAAAGCGAAGACGATTGAGAAATTCTTGGGTTCGGACTACCATGTGTTGAGCAGTCAGGGTCATATCCGTGATATCGAACCGATAGGAAAGAACTCGATGGGTATTGATTTTGAGCACGGCTATGCGCCTAATTATGTGGTAGATGCGCATAAGGAACATCTGATAGACCAATTGGCGCATGAGGCAAAGAAAGCGGATACGGTATGGCTGGCGTCTGATGAGGACCGCGAAGGAGAGGCTATTGCATGGCATCTGAAGGAGGTACTGAAACTCAAAGACAAAGACACGAAGCGTATCGTCTTTCATGAGATTACGAAGAGCGCTATCCAAGAGGCTATTCAACATCCGCGGGATATCGACTATAACCTGGTCAACGCGCAGCAGGCACGCCGTGTGCTCGACCGTATTGTAGGATTCGAGTTATCCCCTATCCTGTGGAAGAAAGTGACCACGGGTCTGTCGGCAGGCCGTGTACAGTCGGTAGCCGTTCGTCTGATTGTAGAAAAAGAACGTGAGATCGAGGCTTTCCGTGCTTCCTCCGCATACCGCATTTCTGCCGATTTCATCGGAATAAATCCGGGTGACGCGTCTGTGCTGAGATGCGAATTGAATCATCGTTTTTCGCATAAGAAAGATGCCATTGAGTTTTTGGAGAGTCTGAACAGCACGATGTTCATTGTGCGTGACGTACAGCGCAAACCGGTGACGCATATGCCGTCACCTCCGTTCACTACCTCTACTCTTCAGCAGGAGGCGGCGCGCAAACTGAAGTTCTCCGTATCGAAAACCATGCGTCTGGCGCAGTCGTTATATGAAAGCGGACGTATCACCTATATGCGTACGGACTCGGTGAACCTGTCTTCTTTAGCGCTGGCAACCTCCAAGGAGGTGATCGAAGAGCAGTACGGCAAGGAGTATGTTCACACGCGTCAGTATCATACGAAAACCAAAGGTGCGCAAGAGGCGCATGAGGCTATTCGTCCGACCTATATGAATGTGCTTACGGCCGGTGACAACCGCGATGAGCAGCGTTTATACGAGCTGATATGGAAACGCACCATCGCTTCGCAGATGGCTGATGCGCAGAGCGAACGCACCACGATTGAGGTATCGGTACACGGGTCGAAATATGCGTTTGTGGCTAACGGCGAAGTAATTACTTTCGACGGTTTCACCCGCGTCTATGTGCAGTCCACTGATGAAGAGAGCGAGGAACGCCGTATCTTACCGGCGATGGCCAAGCGGGAACGCCTCAGACTGAGCAATGCAGAGGCGGTGCAGACATATGCCAAACCGCCGTACCGTTATAATGAAGCTACGCTGGTCAAGCGCATGGAAGAACTCGGTATCGGTCGCCCGTCCACCTATGCGACGATCATCGAGACCATTCAGCATGTCAAATATGTTGAGAAAGGTTCAGTACCGGGTGTCAAACGCGATATAGCTATTCTGACACTCAAGAACGGCATGGTGAACGAACATACCAAATCGGAGATGTACGGCGCCGAGACGCAACGCCTGATGCCGACCGACTTAGGCGTTATTACCAATGATTTCTTAGTGAAACATTTCCCGTCAATCCTCAGTTACGACTTCACGGCGCATGAAGAAGAGCAGTTCGACCGGATTGCCATGGGCAAAGCGGATTGGATAGAGAGCGTGGACACGTTCTACAAGACCTTCAAACCCTTACTTTCTTCGATTCCATCGGGAAAAGTGGACGGTCGTATGTTAGGTAATGACCCTGTATCGGGACTGCCGGTGATTGCCAAAATCAGCAAGATTGGTCCGTGCGTACAGATAGGCGATGCGGCGAACAGCAAACCCCGTTTCGCGAGCCTGAAGAAAGGTCAGTCTATTTTCTCCATCACCCTCAACGAGGCATTGGATCTGTTCAAGACGGCGCTGCCCTACACGCTCGGGGAATATGAAGGCAAAGAAGTGACGGTAGGCGAAGGCAAATACGGTCCGTACGTCCATTTCAACAAGCTCTTTATCTCTATTCCCCGCGGCAAAGACCCGCTGAAACTGACGATGGCGGAAGCTATTGAGTTAATTGCGCAGAAACAGCTGGAAGGGAAGCCGCTGCATGAATGGGGTGACGTACAGGTTCTAAACGGTCGGTACGGTGCTTATATCCATACGCCGGCAGGCAATTATCAGTTACCGAAAGGCACGGATGCGGTCGCTTTGACGGAGAGCGAAGTACGCGAAATAATAGCAAAAAATGAGCCTGTTCAGGCCGGGAAACGTACTTTTAGACGAAAAAGTGCAAAATAATTGCTAAAAAATTTGCACAATTCAAAAAAAAGCAGTACTTTTGCACCCGCTTTCGCAAAACATCTTCGAGAATTCACGCAGAGAGGAGATTGTTTTAAGGAGTAAAGGAGGGCTGGGTTCCCTGCTTTAGGACTAATAAAACAACGTGCTCTCAAGGGATTCCGAGGATTTGCAAGAGCAAATCCGAGAAGTAGCGCAGTTGGTAGCGCACTACGTTCGGGACGTAGGGGTCGGGTGTTCGAGTCACCTCTTCTCGACCAAGAAGCGAATTGGAGTAAATCCAGTTCGCTTTTGGTTTTAATTTGTGCCTGTAATTCATTGTAATACAACAGAATGAGAACGAACGCCACGTTCGTTCGAGGCGTTCGAGAAATCCCAGAATTGTTGTCATATTCAATTCCGTCTGGAAACACTAAAAACTCTAATTTTCTGCGGTTTCCACTATCCATCTTATCCCACAAACTGCCTAATTGTGAGGCAGTTACGAGAGCCTTATCGACTTTGGAAGAGACGTTCGAGGAAAGTTCGTTAACTACCCTGAACTCATCATCAATTTGGGCTATCTGCTCAATGAGTATCTTCTTAGCCACTTCATAATCCTCTTTGTCTATCTCCCCTACAGCATTACGATATCTCACATTATCTAACTTTCCCATTAACTCCGTTTTCCTTGCCTTCAAAACCTTATTGTTATCCTCATTCTCCTTGTTCTGCTCCTTGAGTTCTCTCTCTATAATCCTCTTGAGTAAAGGCATATAACGCTCATCTACCCTATACGCTCCCAGCATTTCCCTAAACTCCTTATGAACCGAATCAGCATTCACATTGCATTTGCATCCGTGAGTGCTGCATTTGTAATAATTGTAAAGACGCATCCTGCCGTTCTTGTTCTTGCGATGAGCCTCATATCCTGATAAAACGCAGCCGCAGCGGGCGCATCGAATGAATGTATTCAAGGGAGCATACTCAGGTTCTTTCACTTGCTCATAACCCGCGAAAGACGAGCCGTTCGCCTTTCTAAAGGTCGGCTCGTCAATCAATGCAGGGAAGTTCCCTTTGATACGGTGTTCCTCATTCTCAATGAGTTCACTCTCAATATACCCATAGTAGAAGGGATTCTGAAGAATCTTGCTAAGGCGTTTGACGTGCATGGGTCTTCCGCTCTTCAACCGCAACCCCTTTGCATTCAACTTATCCACGATGTCCTGCAACTTCTCTCCTCTCGCTCTCAATATCCAAGCGTCACGAAGCAGTTCGCCCATAGGAGTAATCTCTAACACATGATGAACTCCCTCTTTTCGTACACGCTTAAAGCCAAAGGGCACTTGCAAACACCACTCACCACGATTGAGAGCGGCTATCGTTCCTGAATAAGTAGCCTCGCGCCTAACCTCGTTATCGTAATTGTTGAAGAGGTCGCGAATGTTATCCATCATTCTACTCATTTTGTCATCAGGATTAAAACTCTCCTTAGCAGGAATAACGAATATCCCTTCTTTACGCAAACGCGATTTGGTTGCCATAGTCTCTTCTCCTGCACGTCCAAAGCGAGAAGATGTGCGCACAAGGATGATATTAACGTCTTTGTCTTTACGTGCAAGGGCTAACATTTCATGGAATCCTTTTCCTTCTGTCTTTGCACTCTCATAGTGCCCTCCACGATAATACTTGATGCGGATTCCGTTCTCGGCTGCAAAGCGTTCACAATCCTCCCTCTGGGTGTCCAAAGAGCAATTCTCCTTTTCCTGCTGATAGGATGATACGCGCGTCCAAAGGATAGCCACTTTGCGGCTTAAATCACTGTAAGCAACTACTTTCTTTCTCATATCTATAAGTTGTTTATATTGGTTATTATCATGTGTGCGAACTGCTCTAACTGAACAATGATTTGCTCATGCTGCTGAGGTTCAGTAATCCCCAAAGCCACCAGAAAATCTATGTCACTCATGTTCTTCATTGCAATTCGTTA
>JAFVHA010000167.1 GCA_017478035.1 Paludibacteraceae bacterium
ATTGTGCAAATTTCAGCCTACGTTTTGACCTATTGAGCATTTTCGTTTGCCATTTTTGCGCTCAAGCTAGCTTGAGCCTTGTAACTGATTAATATTGTTTACGTTACAACGATTCTAGCCTACGAAATGACCTATACGCCTAATATCAAAAGCACTTTGGGAATTGTATAAAGCATGCTGATTCAATTCTTTTTCAGCACACTCCACCAGAACGTCGTTTAGATTCAACGACACATTTTCACGTTTCATTTGCGCGTAATATTATATTTACGCTGCAAAATTACAAAAGAGTGACGGGAACTAAAACCACGACAATAAAAAAGACGACCTAGGCCGTCTTAAAAGGGGTTCTGTTTTTTTATATGGGCAAGAAAATCAATCGTTATAATGGAATTTTTTGATGACGTGGCCGGTTCGATCGATTGTTCCGCAGAGCGCGATCTCGTCATCATCGGTCATGCCGAAGCCATCATCGTCCATATAATAACGGCCATCCGGATTAATCTGCCAAATCACTTCAGCTTCTCCATCGTGGAAATGGTGGATTATAGTCGGGTATAATCCGCTGTGCTTTTTGGCACGTTCCAATGCTTTATCCGGTATTCCTTTCAAGTTATTCCAATCAATATCATTATCGGTAAGCGTTTGCAGTATGAGCATACTATCCATAAACTCGTACGCACGATGTGCGTTTTCATCTATCAGGAAACGCGGTTTCCACCAACCGTTGATAGATTGCTTCACCAGCAACATTCCCTCCTCCATATCCTGCCACTCATACTGCTCGGTTCGATAGGCAGGTTTAGTTAATTCCACATATAAGTTTTCCGGAGCGTGCTCCGTCTTCTTTGCGGCTTGGATGTGATCTTGCTCGGCTTGTTCTTTTTCTTTTTGCCTACGCCATAGTTCCCGGGCAGCTTCCTGTCCTTGCTCCGATTCTCTCATCCGCTTCATGATATGCTCCAAATGCAAGTAACGCTTAAATGGTGTTTCGTCGTCTGCCAAATAACCCATTAGTTCTTGTTCTGTTTTGAAATGGGCGAGCGGGCTCTCAACGACATGCGAACCGGAGACAGCGATAGCGTAGAATTTCTCCGTGATAAAAAAGATTGTTCCGTCAGCGCTTGGACTATTGGGGTGATAATAGATAGTAGCGATGAGTAGATCCATGCAATCGGAAGGGTCTGCCCAAGGGGTTCGCACTTCGAACTTTGCTTCTCTGCCTGCTTTGCCGTCTTGCAGCATTGCATTCCATTCACGCTTGCGTGTTTTGAGTTCGATAGACATCTGGAAATTCGCGCTATGCGCCCATTGGAGCAAGTGTATCGGGTCATAGGATGCAGTCAGTTTCTTTCGCGCGGCACGCACGACATCCTCTGTCAGAATATTCGGATTGGTCTGATTCATAATAATAAGTGCGTTAAGGGTTAATCTTCTTTGTAGGTACTATACAACTCGCCTAATTGTCCCGGAGTAGTACAATAGTAAATACGAACTTCCGGAGTGGATTCTTGGGTCACAACATACGTGTATGTTTGATTATAGAAATGAAACTCATTGCCTTTTCTTTCGCCATATAGCACAATATTCGGTTCATCCCACACATCGGCTACTCTATCCCATGCTGTATAGCGCAAACGGCCATCATATAAACTATCTATGCGCACTTGGACATAACCGGCCTTGGTGTGCTGAAGACATGCCGCATAATCGCGTAACGGTTCGTATAATTGAGGATTGGCAACGGTATCGGTTGTGGGATATAAACACTTACCATCCCAGCGATACTTTATGAATTTGTCATTCAGGAGATAACTGTCCTTATACAACAGCGGATAATATAAGATGCATTCTTCTTCATCCCATAGAGACTGGTAATCGTAACTGAGCGCATTGGCAAAGCGGAAATAATAATCTCCGAAATTATATTCAAACCCAATCTCACTGGTCATCTCACCATTCTCATCGCGCAACAGAGGTACTCGTTTGAGGTCGCGCCCTTTCCGCTCATATATGACGAATGCTTGATAGCCATAAGCACCACTGATACGACTAAATGCGTCAAACAGGTACAAATTACGCTTGGGATGCGGCAGGGCATAGATCTTGCAGATAGAAGAAGCTTCGCCTTCCCAATCCGGGAGTCCTTCATAGGTATAGACAGAATCCATGTCTCTTACATCGTAGATGACACTCCATCCATAGGAAGCATCTCTTGAAGTATTATTACGAGAGTACACACAGATGGTTCCATCCGGCGAGGACACAATACGCACATCATCTTCTTCGGACTCATCTACTTCCGCTGCAAAGAGCAACTGGTTCTCGTTTTTGGCTTTGTTGTCCGAATGGCAACTGCAAAGTGCTGCAAGCAGTACGAACACACAAAGGGATTTGATTCTTTTCATAGTTGTGATTGTTTTAAAATTTTATTTTTTCGTTCTTTAAATATCTGTTGCGACATCGGTTCCACTCCATTACGTTCGGTAAATGCAACATAGAGCGCATTGAGGACGCGGTTGAGTTTGTCGAGGGAGTGCCCCTCCTCTTGACGGTAGCCATGGATAACAGGCGGTTGTAAGCCTTGATCTGCGGCATGGAAGAGCCAATAGGCATTCAAAGCAATATCCGTACGATGCAAACCCATGGCGCAGGCAATATAGAAATCTCCGGCATCTATGAGTTCGCAGAACTGCGGGAAGAGTTCAACCATCTGCACGATAGCCTCAGCGGAAGTGTCAACCGGATAATGGAAGTAGCACATGCTATACTCATCACATAAGGCCGGCAAGCGCTCCGTTTTATCTTTTTCACGGAGGTCAATGATCGTGGTGACACCTGCTTCCTGGAGTGCATGCCATGCATATGCCTGATGCCGTGACGACATCGTCCGTCCCCGTGCACCACCGTAGACAGGTGCAAGGTCGGGGATTTGGGTTTGTTGCAAACGTTCGTAGTTCATACTTCTAATAGATATGACTTTTCCTTAGTACCGAGACAATCAACACAGATGATGTTGTGGTCTTTTGTGACACCTGCTCCAGTTTGGGAATGACCGATGATTTGTTTGATTCCTGTTCCATCGAACAAGTCATGCTTTACAAGCACATCCGGACGTATCCACAGCGGAGAGTGCGTAGGCGACGTTCCGAAAAAGTCATCCCATTTAGTTGCATTAGCATCAAATGTAAATGGTTGTTTGTCTTCATGCCATAGTTTGTTGATTTTATCCGCGACCTCGGCGAGTGATTTAGATTGATACGCGCCTATATATTTCTCGTACCACTCTTTGGTGACACCGGCGTGCGTTACCAGTGCCTTGTCAGATATAGGATATGCGATGCCATGAAAAAGCGATTCGGATTGTATGAATGCATGCCAATAGTCATTAGCGTAGCGTGGTTCGTAGCGACTATAGTGTTCGTTAGCAATTAAGTAATGGAGATCATGGTTGCCATAGAGCAACACTGTTTCGGGACGCTGACGCTTGAAGTCAAGGATGCTGCGAAAGTTCGATAACCGCTCTTCTTGCGGAATATATTCGTACGGATCAAAATAGTCTCCTACAAATATGTTGATGCAGTCTTCACGGACGAGGTTCTTCCAACATGAACGCCCGTGGATGTCACCGATGATATTATATAGGTTATTCGTTTTCATAGTTGTTATAGTTTACGGATGCAAAAGTACTACAAATTTTCGATATAGACAAATATTTTTCCATAAAACTATAATAATAGGAAATTATGGCTTTCTTTATATACAAATTTATCAACTACATTTCCCGTCCGGTCGATAGATCCGAAAAGCGTCAACTCTTGATCACGAGTCATGCCGAAACCATATTCATCCATGTAATATTTCCCATCCGGATGTATCTGCCAATCTACTTTTGCCAGCCCGTTGTGAAAAGGCCGAATTAAAGTAGGGAACATCGCATTATGTCTTATAGCACGAGCGATGGCATTTTTCGGTAAGTTTTTCAAACTATCCCAATCAATATCTTCGTCTGTCACCGTCACTAATTCATAGTTGGTATTCATGATTTCATAGGCACATTGCGTAGTATGATCAAGCAAGAAGCGCGGCTTCCACCAACTCCAGATCACTTGCCACACAAGAGTCATTTCCTCCCCCATATCTTCGTGTTTGTAATGTCCTTTGGTGTAATGCACCGTATTGAGTAATTGGTACATCTTCTGTTCGTACGTCTCATTCCCTGACATGCGCTGTATTTTGTCATAAATATTCATAATCAATCATATTGAGTGGGTTGTAAATTATCCAACACTTCAGCTATAGCGCCGGCTATCTCTTCTTGCACGCGTTTGCAGTTGCGTTGAATGGTTATTGCATTTATCTCTGGTTCCGCGATTGTAACTGGTATTTCTACTTTTACATCACCATACTGATAATCTATTTGCGTTGTCGGATATAAAGGATGGAAGGATTTTGGGGGTATTTTTCCTTCCAATCCCATCCATTCCATCACATGGAACGAAGAATACAAGCGTATGTCCGCCGGATGGTCTGCCATGACAAGTGTATAATCCAATGTATCATCCGAAAACCAAAATCCCGAATAAGGCATATCCTCCGGAATAATGCGCACTTTGGTGTACCCTGCGCGCAGGAATAGTTGCACCATACGCAGATGTTCGTATAGGTTTAGGTCCTCTGCGAACGTTATTTCTATTCCTTTTTCAGTCAGTATGAGTGACTGCAAACAGATATCGCGAGTCAAGGGTATGCGTTTTAGATGAATTTTGATACGTCCACGTGGGATTTGCTCTATCACATCTGTCATACAGCAGTAGTTAACATACCTTGCAAACAGCCGATAGAATAGTTCGTCACGACCGTATAGACCGGCTATGTTGATAGTAACGCAAGCGGTATCAAAGGCCTCTATATAGAAATACTGATTGTATCGGCGATAACATTCCGGTAGCAGTTTCCGGATACCGACATCAGGGGAGGTGATGCAGAATTGTCCGCTTTCTGAGCAAAATGCCTCCACCTGTATGTCTATATCCAGGAAATTATGCATCCACAGGCTTATATCTTCGTATGTCAGAACAAATCGCATGATGGTTATTTATCCGGCTATTAGTTTTATCAATTCTTCATAGTGCATTTCAATACACCCGACGGCATTCGTCATCGCTACTGCTACAATCTTTTTATTGATTGCTCCATCGTCCACAGAACAGGGATAACGGCAAGTGATCAGTCCTTCCTCCGGATCAACGGTCAAATAAGTAATGACATTGGTATTATTGATTTGGTTTAGCAACATACACATATCCGGAATCTTCTCTTGCGGTACATTGATTGGGAATACTGCCATGCAAATTAGCAATTCCTGTTCTTCATCTGCACGCAAATGAATCTGGTATTGCGCATCCTTTCCGATCATAATAAAATCCACGGTTCCATCTTCTTCATTGGTGAAATAATGCTTAATCTCACCTTCTTTCAGCGCTTCAAGCACTGTTTTATAAATCTTTTTCATTTTTCCTCATGTTTATGCGGGTAATACTTCTACTGTTTCTATGCCGAACCATGCATTTAGTGTGGCATCTACTTTGGTTAAGATTTCCGGTGTCACTTTGTCGGCGATTTTATTGAACACATAGGCGACAGCAATACTGTCATCCAATACGCCGAGAAAGCGGAAGACACGCTTGGACACCAAACTCGGCGAAAGTACATAGGCAATAGCGGCAAAGATAAGCACTTTCTCCAATGTTGTAGTCTGTTCATCTCGAACGACATAGAAGAAAGTCACGAAGGGCTTGGCTGCTATGCGTCCCACGCGAATGGCATACTCTTTGAGATTGGAGCAATCTTTTCCTAAAAGCGAGGAAAATTTCTCAGACCAATTAACATTAGCCACTTTCCCGAAAAGATGTCCTACCGGACGCCCTAACATTACATCTGCTAATATCAGCAGGCAAAGGATTGTAAATGAACTCATAACATTCAAATTTTTAGTAGTTAGACAATCAGTTTTTTCCGTTTGACGGTGCAAAATTACTACAAATTTCTGAATAAAAAACAACACCCGCAACGTTGCAGGTGTTGAATTATGCATTTTTTGATGGTTTTACCTCTTATGCTTGTGGAGAAAGATACCTTTGTTCGCGTTGGTGGATAGTGGGCCGATAGGCATACAAGAACTCATTAAGGCCTTTTATATAATTTGCCAAACAAGGTTCCAATCGTTGCGCTATGATGTTTTGTACCACATTATACCCGGCTTCTATGGCATCTTTCCGCAGATCACCGTCAGGATGGGTGTCTGCGCCGCTGGTACTACCCAATGCGTTGATGACCTGTTGGGGGTTCATCCCTTCGATGGCAGCACGTGCCCCCATGAAGAAATCACAGGCCAACTCTTGCTCCCATTGACCGTTATTCCTGCCTTGAAATGCCCA
The DNA here is from genome assembly GCA_017478035.1 of Paludibacteraceae bacterium. Classification (GTDB taxonomy): domain Bacteria; phylum Bacteroidota; class Bacteroidia; order Bacteroidales; family Paludibacteraceae; genus Colicola. The sequence continues at coordinate 6,441 of JAFVHA010000167.1, forward strand.
GCCTTGGAAGTAGCGGTGAGCACACTCGTGGGTCATGATAAGGCTGAACGATTCCTTGTTTCGAATTCTAAGCGCCATTAATTCGCGAAGATCGTAATAAAGAATATCGTCCTCATCGGTAGTAGGATCCATCGGATACACTCTCGTTCCGGGCTCTGCCATTCTACTGATATCAAGTACTTTGTTCGGATAGGATAGTCCGAAAAATGCGCATGCAGAACGTATTGCATCCGTAATCTCCGCTATTGGCAGATTAAACAGATTACTGAATCTCTCTTCTGCTTCTTTCAAAAATCCGTCCATCGTCGGACGTTCCCAAGGGTAGTTTGGCATAGTCGAAAATGGGTTATTTAAATAGATAGGCGGAATCGTCTCCTATAGGTAGAACATCAAACCGACCATAAAAAATCTTCACGTAGTCCGCTTCAAAACTATGGTCATAGTTCTTTTTATAATAAGATTGCAATTCACCTACATGTTTGACCAGAATTTGAATTAACTTTCCCTCAAAAGTGTGACCTTTAGGGCTTTGAAGTTGCTCATACCGAACATGCGTTTTTAGGCAATATTTATCAATCAGGACATCGCATTCTTTTTCTGATATTATATTTCGGGTACGAAGAAGCAACGGAAGATAGTAAGCGTATGTTGCCAGTTTTTGTGGGACGATGCAATACAGCCTCTTTATTTGCATTTCTAAAGCTTCTGGAAAAGATTTGTCGGAAGTAATTTTATTAAAGAAGCTCAGCATAAAAGTCCGCATATACGTGCCCGATTTATAATTATATTTAAAATTCATCTGTCCCATATGCCACGCATATCGGTACATCAGAAAATCAAAAATGGCAATCTCTATTTGACTCAAGTCATACTTCTTTTCTATCATAGAATCCACAGCGCAAAGCATAGCACTTCTTTCAAGGATATTCGTCCTGTAAAAATCGGGGATTCCGAACTTTTCTGTTTCTATCATCCGTTTCTATTTATTTGTGCTGTAGGATAAGTTTGTTCTCAGCCCGTTCTATAATTTTGTATTTGTCACGTAAACTAGTTAACGCACCTACACCTCCGGCTGCTGCTGCAATACTGGCAGCTACTATCGCAGCCTTGCCCAAAATGCCGGCGGCTACTGCTGTTCCTCCTGCTGCCCCTGTAAAGGTAATAGCACTTCCTGCCTGCGTCGAAGTGCCCGTATCCGATCCTTTCGCTTGTAAAATGATGCAAGCTACAGCAACACCAAGTGCACCTAATGCGACTGCCCATACGACTTTTCCCGTTGCTTTAATTTTGAATACTTTATTAGCTAAATCTCCTTGAATCTCAATGGTATCAGCTCCTTCTTTAATTGCTTGACCCAATTCTTCTGCGGTCTTCGTAATAATGGGTTGAGGAATCTTCGGCTCCTCTTGTACCGGTTTTACAGTTATCTCTTCCATATTATAAAAAATTATGTTATTACGATATAGTTTACTCGGGAACTTTACCATTTTCTTTTACTTGAATGATTATTGATCTTTTTCCCAATTGTTCATATGTTATCATTTCATCGTAGTATTTATCTATGTACGATTTTATTTTAGATGATAGATTTGAACTAAGGTTATCCCGCACATAATCAATCAAATCCCCTTGTAATTCTACTGCATAGGCATAAATGTTTTGAATTTTTTCTCCTTCAAATAGTATCGGTAATTCAACATATGAAAAGCCACGTACAGCCAACTCCTCGTATGTTGTGCAAGCTTTAGTTTCGGGGAGTGTGTGTAATAGTTCGTTCGCTATTTCCCGTATTGGGTCAATCGTATTGTGGTCTGTTGGTGATGATCTAGAATATATGTGCATCAAAAGAGCCATAATGTATAGCCAACAAATCAGATCACAGTCACTATCTTCTTCAATAGATTCTATAATCATGGCCTCTCCCATAGCACCAAAACGTAATTCACTCACTAGGGAGTATACTGCTCTACCCAATGAACGCAGTTGATGACTTGCAGAAATTCTCTTCCGAATATAATATTGTTGGACAATCATGTGAAGAATGACTGCACTATTTCTAAGAACAGGTCTTAGCATTTCTTTATTGGAAACGGCTAAATTTGTCTGCTCTTTTATAAAATCTGCTAATCTGCCTTCTAAAATACTATCTTTGATGGCATATAAAAGAGTATCTCCAATCGTATTTGCTCCTAATAAATGCTTGAGAATGGAACCAATAGAGTCAGCCAGAATTTCATCTAATGAAACTATTTTTTGTTCCTGAATTGTTTGGTTTAAGAAATTTGTGCATTTCTCAGATTGCAGTACATTTAATGGATAAGTAGATAAATCTATGTTCATATTAGTATGTTATTCCGTTAATATCTTCTTTTTCTATTCGGCCCAGGTCCTCGCGGGCGGGGCGGGACATGTGGGCGAGGCGGTTGGCTTGACGTTGGATGATGCGCTCGAAGAGGTTGCGGACATAACGGGCATTACCGAAACGCTCATCTTTATTGGCAACGGCGCGGCAGATGACTTCATGCACCTTTTGATACGCGTCGCGCGTGATCGTGTATTGCGCTTTCTCCAAGTTAAAAGCAAAAATCTTCAACAACTCATCTGCCGTATAATCATCGAAATGAATGTAGCGGTTGAAACGCGATTCCAGACCGGGGTTCGAATGGATGAACTGCTTAATCGGCTCGCTGTATCCGGCAAGAATAACCACCAATCGGTCACGGTCATCCTCCATGCGTTTCAATATGGTATCTACTGCCTCGCGTCCGTATTGGTCTTGCGGGCTTCCATCAGCCAGTGAATAAGCTTCATCGATGAACAACACGCCATCCAATGCCTCGTCGATCTTGGCATTCGTCTTCGGCGCAGTCTGGCCCATATATTCGCCTACCAAATCGGCACGTTGCACTTCCACTAAATGTCCTTTCTTCAAGACTCCCATCTCCTTATATATACCCGCCACAATACGTGCAACAGTTGTCTTTCCTGTTCCCGGACTGCCGGAGAAGACGCAGTGATAGGAAACGGATGCCGGCTTCAAACCATTCTCCTCACGTTGCCGTTGTACTAACACGAAATTGCGGAGGGACTCTACTTCTTCTTTCACGCGTGTTAATCCGATCAACCCCTGCAATTCCCGCATGTAATCATGGCTCTCCTGCACGGGTTGATTCCAATTTCCGGAAGGAGTCGTCTTAGCGGGCAACGGTCCGTTCAACGTGCCAAGCAGGTCTTGCGCCAAGAGACATCCTGCATTAGCAGCCTGCTGTAAGTATTGCGAAGCGGCAGAGATATTTTGGAAGGTCGTCACGCCCCTCGCGTATAGTTCTCCAATCGCGGTAGCAGCCCATATATTACCTCGCTGCGCATATTGCTCCAACTGTTGGGTGGAACCGGTTGTAATCAGCGCATGGTCGGAAATATTAGTCTCACTCTGATTCACACGCATGATATAGAGCATTAGGTCGCGTGCCCAAAGGACACCATTCTGACTGGCTTTCTGCAAGTACTGCAATGCTGTTTGAGGATTGCGTTCCGCATATTTTCCTTCGTATGCAATAACTCCCAAATATGTCATTGCAAACGTGTCTCCATCTTGAGCGGCTTGAAAGAGTTGATTGAGCGTTTCTTGTCTCATGGTTTAAAATCCTCTCATTTCCAATTGTTCCAATTCATGTCGCAGTTGTATCAATTGCGATTGATATGTATATTTGAGTTGTGCCTGTCGCATATCGTCCGTTGTTCTGGATGTGTCATAGCCAAAATTAGCAGTACGCATCTTACGCATTCGTTCGTCGAACTCGCATTGGCTAATCATTGATTCCAAATCTGCGATACGCTTTCGTAGGGCGATAATCTTCTGCTGACGTGATAACTCCACGTTAGGGTTGGTGTTTGTGGCAACCGTTGAACCTGCATAACCCATATTCGCAGTCATACCGCCATTTCTGGTAGGTACATAGCACGTTTGGCACACACCGGTACCTAAACAACGCGGGCATGTGGATACCATATGCATCTTATCTGTGATACGCCCAGTGCCGTGACATGTAGCGCAATGATGCGAACCGTGGCATTCGGGACATTCCCCAGGCCCATAAGTTTTCATACGAAAGACTTGGCGGTCATATTCTCTTCCTTTGTTGTCGTAGATAATGATGTAATCCCCATCGCACCAATCCCATTCGCCGGGGGCATGATCATAGTCGATAATTCTGGATTGACCTGCCTCCAGTTCTATATAACCGTGTTGGGGCGGTAGTTGCCCACTACCGTCAACAATCGTATATGCCACTTTCTCAGTCTTCCACCAACGCGTACAAGTGATTTTTAGAGCATACGAAAGTTGTCCGCCCTTTTTTAAGCAGCCATAACGCATCCATTCATATTCCAAATCCATACTCATATAAATCGACGTTCACGACGTGGCACGTAACATGTTTGACAAGTTCCTAAACCGTCACAGTCAGGACACTTAACGGCTATTTCGTCTCCGTGCTTGGGAAATAAGAATCCAGATCCACCACATTTCTGGCACACATGCGATCCGTGACATTCAGGGCATTCACCCGGTCCGTATTCAGGTATTTCCAAAGTCCATCGCTGTAAAATACGGTCATTCTCGTCAAGAATAGCCACAAAATCTCCTTGACAGAATAACCAACCTATATTGTCATAATTGAATACAGCCACCTCATCTGATTTAAGCACTTGATTTCGCCAAAACCACGGGTTCTGCTGATAGATATCGAAAATGCCGATACTGAATACCTCTTTTTGCCAAATATTCGTATTCCTTAATTCAAACGACCACATCCGGCCGCCTAGTTTATTACAATGTACTTGTTTAAATGTGCCCTTCAATCCCATAGTTGTGATTTTTGCTACAAAAGTACTACATTTTTATGAATCCGAATTTATATCCGCAACGTTGCATTTAAACTTTTCAAATTCTCCGGCAGAGTCACCTTGTCGGTATCCAACTTTATACGGTATAATTCATTTCGTTTGCCTGAAATAGAATAATTCTTGGCTAATTCAGAGGATAATACCTTGCGAAACGCCTCACTGACACGACTCATATACTGGTTCAGTAGATTGCCTTGTGTCGTATCTACCAACTTGTCAATTTGTGCCACACATTCTGCGAACGTTTCTCCTTTCTTTGTAAGAATCCAATATATCTGTATTAGTTCTTGTCGATAATCGGAAATATCTTTGAGATAGATACCCTGTGGATGACGAAGAAAAAAGAAATAAACCGTTTTGGGCATAGTGTACATCTTCACTTCCTTTTTGAATTCGGGCAGATGGATGTGGTAGGTATTGTCGATCTTCAGACTACTTAACGGCTTGATTTCTATATGCTCAAACGATTTAACAAATTCGGCGAACTGATTTTCCAATAGCACATTGATGCCATTGGTACGCTGATAGGAATCCACTTCGTCTCTGAGTTTTAATGCCAAATCGCGTAATTGCGGATTGATATTCAGTTTGTCAATCTCGGTGTGTACGAGGGAATGATTACTACCAAAACTGATTGAGTCGTCCAGCGGCAGAACTTCATTATGCGTCTCATAATCCCGCCAGAATTCCTGTTCTCCAAACAAACTCAGATTAGTATAATCAAGGTAGTGTACAAATTTTTGGAAAATGTCAAATATCAACGCCTCGGAGCACAAAGAAGCGTCAATAGCATAGAAATCATAGGTATCACTATACTCGGCAGGTAACAAACGAGCCATGAAAGTGATGTCAAACGCATCTTTATCCGTTGTCATTCGTTGTAACATGACAGACTGATATAGTTGCTCCTTGTCTCTATCCGGCGAGTCTACTACTGGCATGAAATCAAGCGGATGTTCCCACTCTGGATGCAAGTCATTGAGGGCTTTTTGAATGATTGGATTTTCCAGATTTCTTAACGAGACTATTTCAAATTTATAGGAATATAGTCCTTCGTCATTATTTAGCAAAAACTGCTCTATTTCCGGTTTGAGAGCAAGCACGGCTTCGTTCAAGCGAAAATTCCATGTACTCTCAATGAAATATATCGTATCCAATGGCAAGTTGTACGCATCATCATCATATGCGATCTGCCGCGACTTATATGTGTTTCTCAACACTCGCATTTACGATACGGATAGAATGCGCTGGATTTGTCTTGCTTCGGATTTGGAGAATCCTTCTAGAACGGTACGCTGACCACCATTAGTTTCAATATAAATGGTAGCAAATAAGATTCCTGCATCAACGGAAACACTACCAATACTACTACGTTGAATGGTTGTAGATTCATAGCCGAAGATGCGACCTTTGTAATAGGTCACTTTATAATCATCGATCTCTAACTTATCAGGAAAGAGGATGTTATCTTTCTTTGAAATTCGAAATGCTTGAAAAGTATACATGGCTATTTGTTAAATATTTGGGCGCAAAGGTACAACTTTTTTCTGACATACGCAAGAGCGTTACGCATTTTTGTGCAATTTTGTTACGTGTTTTCGTGCTATTTTATTGAGTCTGGGGCACTCGTTTTTCCTCTCTTTCCTTACTCAATATACCACAAACGCAGGCCCAATGACCTACGTTTGATAGTTTCAAATATGTAATGCTTGAGATATTCCTTTAATTGATTTCTTCTTGCAATGTAACATTCACTTGGTATGTTTTACCAAGATCCGAAACGGTATGGCTGATGGACTGCGAATTGGACACGTAGCCGGCTTTGGAAACCGTGACATAATTCGTCCAACTCTTCTTTTGATTCGCCGGATCTTTGCTGTCAACTACCCGCGGCACTTCTACGCTATACTCTCCATTTTTATCAGAGGTAGCTCTCGCTAACTTTTGAGCACCAGATCCGGTTCCCCGGGAGACATCTATTTGGGCTCCCGCGAGCTTGTTTCCTTTTGAATCTTTGATAACACCTTTATAAATAACGACCTGCTTATGCATCTCAATATCCGCTTTGTACTTTTGATTATTTGTCCATGAGCCGGATTTCTCAATCACTAATTCAACCGTTTCGTATTTGGTATTTTCTGCACGAATAGTATTCGAGAAGGACTCCGTAGACACCTCAATTTCATAGTCGCCGTCATTGTCAGTAACGGTGTTTGCGATAATCTCTTGACCATCCTCACTAAGCGCAGAAACGGACACATCGATTAACGGTGCCCCGCTGTCCGCATCAGATACATTACCGTAGATAGTAATTTTAATTTCAGGATTCGTGCTATCCTTGTCTTTACTGCAACAACCGGAGAACACGCACAAGATGCATGCTATGCATGCTAATAAAACAAATTGCTTTTTCATATGGAATAAATATATAACTTTCATTTTGCGCTGCAAAATTACAAGAATAATTTAATATACACAAGTAAAAGTGATATTTTTTTCTTTTCATCTCACAACATCCCTTATCTACACCACAAACGCAGGCCTCATGACCTGCGTTTGATAGTATCAAATAGTGATGAATGTAATGTAGTTATTCTTTCGGGCCTACTGCTACATACTCATAACCGCCTTCTTCTATAACGTAGTAGAAATAGCAAGTTTGACCAACATAAACTTCATCGGCACCAACAATCTTATCACTTGAGAACCATTTTGCATTTGCATCATCGGCTTTAGTATTGATATTTACGCCGATTCCACCCCATTTCCCTTCGCAAAAATATAGTTGGCCTTCGTCAAATGTTTCTTCTTTTGTCATAGACTTCCATGCCCAATCAGCATCCTTACCAGTTCCCCAAGGATGTTTAATATAGTAAGTGGTGGTGCTTGGTTGAGGCGTCGGATTGAGTGCCTCACATGAATATTCATCATTTGCAGAAACTCGTTTGTAGGAAACGTTAGTTACTCCAGGGTCTTTCTTGAGCTCGTCTATTCCTGCTTTCATTTCAGCCTCTGTTGTCCATGCGTAATAAGTCATGGTAACACCTGAATAAGTAAAGGAATATTCCCAACAATGAGGATCTATACCTCCTCCGCCTCCGCCACCGGGGTTGTCACCACCGCCTTGCGCACCAGAAGCTAAAATCTCTAAGAAGTTAATTGCTGCTTCTTGAACTTTCTTGAAGTTTTGATTTTCATCCAAAGAACTACTGCAATCAAGTACTAACATGACGGCAGCACTTTTACGGATCTCTTCCGTTTTCGCACCTTTTTCGCCATCATATTCGCTATCCTGAGCCCAACCAGTTCCATCATAATAATATAATGCTGTTTTGGTAAATTGGATAGGTTTTCCATCAGTATCTACGAAGTTCTCAAAAGTGAACACAACAGAACCTTCGCTGTTCTTGAATCCATTCACAGTAGCTCCACTTTCACTTTTACATCCTACATATTGTATATTGGAATATGTTTGAGGGGATTCTTTTAATTTGGTTGCTTCAATATACAACTTAGATTTATCGGCTGTTTTACCATCAAAAATAATACGCTCTTTACGGGCTTGAGGAGGAACTGCAACTGTTAGATTCGGTTTGGTATTCTGTTTGTATAAATTATTAGCTATTCCCTGGAAAGTTTCGTTCAACGCCCCCATATTGACATTGTTGTTATATCCTTCTCCGCTTGATAATTGAATCAAGGTATTATTAAAACGAGTCTCATTACTTACATCGTTTCCTTTTACGCCAACCGAATAAGCGGTTAGTTTGACACCTTGTACAGACGTGTTTTTGATTACCCCATTAAGATACTCCAGATTCTTCTCATAATCAGCAATATCAATAAATTTGGAATTAAAATCGCCACTTCCATTCTCCAAACCATCGGTAAATGTAACAATGCTGACATTCGAAATATCAGATGGGAATTGACATGATTTTAAGTGATTCAAGTTATCTTCTACAGCCCAAAATAAAGAAGTGTTTTTTGCCGTCGAAAGTGAACGGACAAAAGAGGTAAATTCTCCTAATGAAGATTTATTCAAGACCTCATATCGAGAATTTGGATTATTCGTAAAATGATACAGTTTGTTATTAAAACCTGTAATGCCAACATACATACATCCTTCAGTTGAATGTACTTCTGTACCACTTCCGTTTCCTCCAGCGTTTTCCTCACTGGGATCTGTCGGGTCATTTTTGCCTCCGCAAGCAAAAAGCGTGAAGGCCATAAAAGTGCACAACATAGTGTGCAAGATTGATTTGTAACTCATACTTGTTTTTAATTTACGTTTGCCTACTCTTCATCGGATTTTCGGCATCCTCCGTTTATATGTGATTTGTATATACACAACAAAAGTGTGAAGTTCTTATCACTTCGTGAACGATATACACGCAAAAAGCGTGAAGTTCACTTGTTCTTCACGCTCATCAAGGGCTTCGCAATCCCCGTTTTAGGTAGAAAAACAACCGAAGTCCACGCCCGATATATACACCCTTCCCACCCTCTTCGGGCGTGGAAGTGGATACTACATATCCATGGGACATTCATTGTTGCTGTCTGGACCTAAAACTGAATTTTGCGAAGATTCTGATGAGTCGCAAACAACGTTTAATAAACGCCTTTTATGTTACCGCTTTTTTACGCTGTCGGTACCAGCGGTTGATTTATAGCACGGCAATTTTGCGGAAGTCTCTACCTAAAGAGAGTGCGCGCCAGCCCATGCGACTAATAAGTGTAGAGAAAGTCATGCGGTCGTTCGCCGGAATCTCCAATTGGTAAGTATCCGTTTGCGATTCTGCATTCTCTACAATATCTGCAGCATCATAGATATATCCTTGTTCAGGTAACATATCTTCTGAGATGTCTTTCTGTGCAAGAAGATTAGTGGCGGTAAGTTGCGCTTGCTGCGCCTCCACCACATAAAGTGCATTTTCTACTTCGGGATTCGTATAAGCACTCCGCAAATCCAATTGACCTCCGATAAATGCTTTGAGTCTTGGTTCCGAAATCTGAACGCCTAAATAACGGCATGCTTTCTCGTCCTGCGCGTAAAGCGTACAGAGATAACGCGTGCCGGTAGCATCAACAGCAGTTACTATCTGCGGAACATCGTAGAACGCAAGTGTTTGTAACAATGTTAACGGTCTCATACTACAAGCATTTTTCGGCTTAAATCATTTTGCGGCGCAAAATTACAAAAAATATTTTATATGTGCAAATAAAAGGGCACAAAAAAAGCGTCTGTATAACTTTTTCTCGAGAAAACATCTTGAAAATAGGATTTGAGGCCTGCTTTTTCCTCTGTAATCCGGCCACCTCATCGCTACCTCTGAAAGAGGGTCACGGCGTAGAGTACCGGCACGCCATTAGTGAAGCATTTGCACTCGGTTCGTTGTTAGTTTGTTGAGTTTTCCGGTTCCTATATGTTATACAGACGCTCGCTTACATTATAACTCCGCGTGACTCGTGACTATGTCACTCGATGACGCCTACATTTATGCTACGCTCTTAGCTCGGACTATCCTCAGTCCTCGCTAGGAAACTAAGCAATTGATTGGTTGATTCATTTTACCAGTGTCCGTGCCATGCGAGGGTAAGGACTATCCGATGTTCATTAGCGCGCATCCGATACGGGTCGGCGTTTTCATGCGCGTAGAGGTTAAATCGTTGCATTCGATATTGATAGGCGGCCTGGACGATGAATCGTTTGCCGCGATAACCGACACCGCCGGATATATACTGCTGCCACAACGGATACTGGTAATAGGCATCCTGACGGGCGAGCGTAGGATCGATGGAGCGCGCCGGGAACGTACGCCGGAAAGCGCTCTCAAAAGCATATCCCGCATTCAGATACAATCCGGCTATCGGCACCACTTCCACTCCGGCACGCAACGAATGCATATCCGGTTGGTTGTTCATATGACGATAGTCATACTGCATGGCGATCATCGCATAACGACTGATCTGAAAAGCCACCGACGTACTGAGATGAAGCGGCATATGGAAATCCGAAGGGTGGTACGGCTTATTCGGTGCATCGCTCCACTCCAGTGAGTCCCGCAGGGCATCAAACGTACCCGAAGTAGAGATGGACAGCGCCCCAAAAGAAGGAGTCTCCAGACCGAAGCCGATACGCAGCCAGGACAACGGACGATAGATAGCTCCCATCGCAAAAGAGCATCCGGCTCCGCTGAGAATAAAGGTAGTGCGACTGCGGTTATAATACGGAAGCAGGTCCGGATTCAAGTCTTTGAAAACCTCAATATAATCCGCCTCGGAATTCAATACATACGAATGAATACGCATGCCCAACCCCACGTACCAGCGATGCGAGATATTCATCGCCCAATCGAACGCATACTGATTGACATAGCCCCGTTCCGTGAGTTTCAGTTCATTGCTCTCATTATAGCGGTCCATCGTATAATTGACTCCCAGATCTTCGCCCGTCAAGGCAAAGAGAGCGCCTAACGAATGCCCCTTTGTGCCGATAGGATCCATCGAGCGGTTGAAACAGTGCATGCGCTGATAAGAGATCATGAAATTATGGAAAAGCACGCCTTTGTCACTCATGTTCTCCGTCTGCATGCTGAATACCGCGGATGCCTGCGGCGCCATGAAAATCGTTTTCACCGTATAATCGAGAGTGAGCATCGCCTCGGGTCGCTGATAGAGTCCCAAGCCCGCCACATTATCCATGACGGCAGAAGGGTCTCCTCCGATCGCCGACATCGCTCCTCCCATTCCGACATAGCGCGCCGTACCCATGATGGTGCGTTCGCCGAGACGGAAATAGTCTTGCGACCATGTACAAAGTGACAATGTACAAAGTACAAAGGTCAATATGTATCGGAGGGCTCTCATCTTTTTATGCGGACGGTGACGGTGGTGTCTTGGACGTTGAGATATTCGATAATCGGGGATTTTTGATTTTTGATTGTTGATTGTTGATTGCTCTGAGTATTCTGAATAATCGGAGTATTCTTCTCCGGCCAATAATAGGCATCGTCAAGGGGCGGCAACTGGGTTGTCTTGCAGGAAACAAGACAGACCGCCAGGGCGGCCAAAAAGCCTACCCCAACCCTTCCTAAAGGAAGGCAGACTGAAAATCCCGTGTATAGTTTTTTCGTCATCTTGACACCACCAGACTTCGGTACTTCGACCGATCAGATCTTTCTAAATCCGATTATTTCCCGTACTTCTTCTATCGTTTTTTCTGCTCGTGCAGCCGCAGCTTCAGCTCCCTGGCGCATGATGCGGTCAAGCAGAGCCTCGTCATTCGAATAAGCGACGATGCGTTCACGGATAGGCGCAAGCAAGTTGTTCGCATCCGCCGCCATCTGCTTTTTCATATCGCCATAACGGATCTCCATACGGTTATAGAGGTCGTTGTAGTACTCCGTCGCCTCCTTGCCGCAGAGCAGTTCGCAGAGCGTGAAGAGGTTTTGGATGACCTCCGGTTTCTCCTGGTTGAGTTGCGTCGGTCCCTGGTCGGTTACGGCACGCATGATTTTTTTGGTGACCGTCTTCTCGTCATCGCACAGGTAGAGACAGTTTCCTTCGGATTTACCCATCTTACCCGTTCCGTCCAGACCCGGCACTTTGACAGCCTTGTCCGCGAAATGGAAAGAGGCGGGTTCCTTGAAATAGTCCACATTATAGATTCTATTGAATCTACGCGCAAAAAGACGCGCCATCTCCATATTCTGCTCCTGGTCCTTTCCCACCGGCACTTTATCCGCCTTGTGCATCAAAATATCCGCCGCCATCAGACAGGGATAGGTCAGCAGACCGGCATTGACATTGTCCGGCTGTTTGCGCACTTTCTCCTTGAAAGACGTCACTCGTTCCAATTCGCCCAGATAGGCGTTCATATTGAGATACAGATAGAGTTCAAGCACTTGCTTGACATCCGACTGCACATATATAGGTGCCTTCTGGGGGTCGATTCCGCATGCCAGATACTCGCTGAGGATGGTTTTGACAGAGCGTTTGATATTTTCGGGCGTAGGGTGCGTAGTGAGCGAATGCCAATCGGCAATGAAGAACATACAATCGTACTCGTCCTGCATCTTCACAAAACTTTTCACCGCCCCGAAATAATTACCGAGGTGCAAATTGCCTGTCGGGCGTATGCCGCTGATTACTCTTTCCATGTTATATAGCTGTTAGCCTTTAGCCTTTGGCTATTGGCCTTTTTCTTTTAATCGTTGTATAAAAGTATTTAATAATTTTTCCTCATTTTGTAGCATAGAAATAATCTCCGAATATTGCTCTTGAGATATATAATTCCGCTCCAAACTGATTACCAACTGAGTTTCAACTTCAAAAGCTGATCCAATCGCAATTTCCATAAAATGTGCGAATTCAACAGGAGAAGTACGAGATGCTCCTTCAGCAATATTTGATGCGACAGAAACTGCCGCTCGTTGAATTTGATTAGAGAGTGAATACATTTCCTGTTTAGGGAAACAATCTGTTATACTATATATCTTATTTGCTAATACAACAGCCTCTTGCCACACTCTATATTTTCGGAAATCTCTCATAGTACAATAGGCTAATAGCTAATGGCTAATAGCTAATAGCTAACTAGATTCCAATGGGTACTTGACGACAGATAGGTTGCGCAAGGGTGGTCAGCGTCGTTGTATCCGCCACGCCCGGCACCATTTGAATCTTGTTATTGAGCAAACTCAACAGGTGCTCGTTATCACGCGCGTACACTTTAATAAGGAGTCCGAACTCACCCAAGGTATATTGCGCTTCCACCACTTCCGGTATTTTCTCCAGCGCCGTGATGACCTGATTGTACATCGACGCTTTCTCCATCTTGATACCGATATACACACAAAGCTGATAACCCAGCAACTTAGGCTGTACATGGTAACTGGAACCGGTAATCACCCCGCTGTCAAACATCTTCTGAACACGCTGATGAACAGCCGCACGACTCACTCCGCACTGCTCCGCCACATCACGGAACGGGATACGTGCACTTTGCGTAATAATCTTCAAAATCTTACGATCCAAATCGTCAATCTTTTCCATTATTTCATTAAAATGATTAAAATATGGTGCAAAGATACAGTATTTTTTGCACATGTGCAAGTTTTTTTGTAATTTTGCAGCGATTTTTGTAACATTATGACACTTGAAGAGTATATTTGTGCGCATTCAAGCCCTGAAAACGCGCTTTTGGAAGCCATCACGCACGACACGCATGTACATATTTTAAATCCGCATATGTTAAGCGGACATATCCAGGGACGGCTGTTGAGTATGATCAGTCATATGATTCGTCCACGTCGTATTCTGGAACTCGGTACGTTCACCGGTTATTCAGCCTTGTGCCTCGCCGAAGGCCTGGCGGAAGACGGTCGGCTCATCACCATCGAGCATAACGACGAATTGGAAGAGACGATCAGGCGTAATTTCGACCGGTCATCATTGGCAGACCGGATAGAACTGCGCATTGGTGATTGTAAACCGGTGATTGGTGATTTGGACGGTTTCTTTGATCTCGTTTTTATCGATGCCGACAAGCGGGAGTACTGCGAATATATCGATCTGATATATCCGTTAGTGCCGGTAGGCGGGTTTATCCTGGCAGACAACACGCTTTGGGACGGACATATCATCGACCCGAGCTACGACAAAGACAAACAGACGCTCGGTTTGCGGGCATTCAATGACAAGATAGCTGCAGACGACCGTTTTGAACAAGTGATCCTTCCGCTACGGGACGGATTGACTATTATCCGCAAAGTACGATAAGATGAAGATAGCATTTACCACATTAGGCTGCAAACTGAATTTCGCGGAGAGCAGTGCGCTCGGCAAGGCCCTCTTGGAGCGCGGTCATACGCGTGCCGGACGAGGCGAAGAAGCGGATGTATGTATCATCAACACGTGTTCTGTGACGGATGCCGCAGACCATAAAGACCGGCAGATGATTCATCGTATCCGCCGGCAGAACCCGAATGCCATCCTTATCGTCACCGGATGTTATGCCCAACTCAAACCGCAAGAGATCAGTCATATCGAAGGCGTGGATTATGTACTCGGACAAGACGAGAAATTCCACTTGCCGGAATTCATTCATAGTTTGGAGTTGAAAGTGGAGAGTTGTGCGAAGTCCGGAAGTCACGGGTCAAGAGTTCAGATATCCCCCATTCGCGAAGTCGATGATTTTCACGGGGCGTACAGCAAGGACGACCGCACGCGTTGTTTTTTGAAAGTACAGGACGGATGTAACTATTTCTGCAGCTACTGCACCATCCCTCTGGCGCGCGGCAAGAGTCGCAATCCCTCCATCGCCACGCTGGTGCAGCAGGCACAGGAGGCCCTGAACGGCGGTGCGAAAGAGATCATCCTGAGCGGTGTGAATATCGGCGATTTCGGCCGTTCCACGAACGAGCATTTCATTGATTTGTTAAAGGCGCTGGATGGAATACAGGGAGATTATCGTATCCGAATCTCCAGTTGCGAGCCAAACCTGCTGAGCGATGAGATCATCGATTTCGTAGCCAACAGTGCCCATTTCGCGCCGCATTTTCATATCCCGCTGCAGAGCGGCAGCAACGAGGTGCTGAAAATCATGGGACGCCGTTACACGCGTGAACTGTTCGCCGAGCGCGTGGCGCATATCAAAAACGTGATGCCGCATGCTTTTATCGGCGTCGATTGTATGGTAGGCGTACGCGGCGAGACCGAGGCCTACTGGCGCGACTACGTCGATTTCATCGAATCACTTCCGGTGTCACAGTTACATGTGTTCACCTATTCCGAGCGCGCCAACACGCGTATGTTGGAGATGGATCTGGAGGTGGTTCCTCAAAAAGAACGGGAACGCCGCAGTAAACAGCTACATGCCGTCTCGGCGCGGAAGACCGAGGCTTTCTATTGCGCCCATGAAGGCTATGAAGCCACCGTACTATGGGAAAGCAGTAAGAAAGACGGCCTTATGTACGGTTTTACGGAGAACTATATCAAAGTGTCATGTCCGTACGACAAGGCTAAGGTAAACACGTTTGAGCGCATAGTTGTGCCGCGTCCGTGTTAGGAAGGCACTCGAGATAATACACCGGTCTGCTCTCCAATAACTGCGCGATCGATTCGTAGAGCGCGTCCATCATCTGCGGCAGCACTTTGAGCCCGCTGACCGATCCCAAGATATACGGATAAGCCTGCGACAGGCGTAACTGACGGATCGTATTCTCCGGTGCTTGCGCCAACTGAACGAGTGCACTGACGGGTGCACTCTCGTTGTTATAACAGGGTGTCTTGCCCGACCACGGCGAGCCGTACGCACGTATTTCGCCATCCGGCAACAGGCGTACCACAGGATTATCGTCATTCAGCAACGAGGCATCCGGGAAGGCTTGTAACCATTGTTTCGAATGCGTACTCTTGCCGGTACCCGAATGCCCGAGGAACAGGACGGCTTGTCCCTTACGCATGATCACCGACGAATGAAACAGCAGGGTCTTGCTATGCACCGTGGCGAAAGCGAAGACCAACATCGCCGCGTTATCTATCGCAAAGCGCGTATAGGCCTCATCCGTATATAAGTTCACCTCGCGCCAATCCGCACTGCATTCGATCGCACTCACCACCTCACTATCCCGGTACATCGACACCAGAAAGAGCCATTTGTCCGGCTGCTTGTACATCTCGATGCGTGGCATGTCTTCATCCGACTTGTCCGTATAGACCAACTCCCACCCTTCCGGCGAAGGAAGCGGTTCGGCATTCACACGAATGGTGAAGAGAGGTGTCCGGTCAGAGGCGTCAGAAGATAAGAAAGGCGCATAATTGGTCAGCAGCGCGAAGTATTCCGGCGCGGCATCGATAGCAAAGAGATGTTCGGCAACAAGGTAGCGGTGGGTCATTGATGATTGATGATTTATGATTGATGATTGATGATTTTTAATATTCTTTGGGTTGGCGGCCACAATGCTCGAGGAAGGGACAGTAAGAAGGACATTTATCCGGTTCGCACTGCGGGAACTCGGTCGTCTCCAACACCTGTTTGATTTTCGCTTGCAGCGTCTCCAGGAACTTCGCTTTCAGCGGTTTGTAATCGTGCACCGTGGCATTGTCCACATCCAGCGTAGTGACAATATCCGTCAGTTTCCGGCGGCAGAAATAGAGATGCGGCTCGATAGGCAGACCGGTCGTGTCATGCGTCATCACCGCGTGGCTGTAGATCAAGGTCTGACGCACATAGGACTTGTCCTCGCTCTCCATCATCTCCTCCCACGAAGCCGACATCTTCTGCGCATGCGTCTTGTCGTTGTATCCTCCGGACTTGTAGTCCACCACGCGCAGACACTCCTGCCCTTTCGTTCCCAAGATATCCAAACGGTCGATCTTGCCTCCCGTCAGTATCTCTCCTGCTCCGTCAATAGAAACGGGGAACACGCGGTCCTGCTCCAACAGGCAGATCTGCAGACCCTTTTGGGCATCCTCCCGGTCGCGCTCCAGGATATTATTGACATAGCCCAAGATAACCACATTCTCCGCCGCATGGTGCTCCGGAAGATAGGTCATTCCGTCCACCTCCCCCATCTTCCCGTAAGCCGCCATCAGAGCCGCCTGCATCTTCGCCTCATCCGTACGGACGGCTTCGATAGCTTCCGGCGTGACAGTACAGGGCTCCGTACCGGAACAATGCAGGTACGTGCGATAGATAAACTCCATCGTATAATGTACAAACGTACCCATCGTATTCGTAGCAAAAAGTGCATCCTCTTTGTCTCCCGGATTGATATCCAGAATATATTGCAGCAAGAAACTGTACGGACAGGATATATAGGTATTCAGGGCACTGGGCGACAGGCGATACCGTTTGCCGTTCGGACGACGGAGGATGCCCCGTTCGTCTTTCTCCAACGAAGAGAGGATGGAAGCATGCGTGCCGGGCACACGGTTGTCCGACCGCGGGCTCAAGACACTGCTCTCCTGAAGGTTCATCTTCGTGATTTCGAATTCCGGCGAGTAGATCATCTGCATGATAAAACGCGACATGCCTTTACCTCCTTCTGCCGTCTCCGCCGTAGTGTACAGCAGTGTCGAATGGCCTGCCCGGCTAAGAAGACGGAAGAAATTATATGCATAGACGGTCGCACGTTCGTCCGAGGTCTGCATATGATACGCCTTGCGCAGATAATACGGGATGAACGAACAGTCCGTCTGGCGTTGAGGAATCACTCCTTCTTCCACATGCAGCAAAAGCAGCCGGTCAAAATCCAGCATACGCGTCTCCAGTACACCCATGATCTGAATGTCCGTCACCGGCTCACCGTGGAAAGGCATCGTGATGCTCTCCATCGTCCGCCGCATCAACAGCCTCAGCAGCTTGAGTGTGAACGGTTCGTCCCCCAGACCGCTCGCAATGAGTTGACGCATCTGATTCGCCACCTTGCGTACCTGATAATCCGACTCGAGAATCAGCAACTCTTGCCAATCCAGCGCCTGACTGCCTATATCGTTTTTCGGGTTTTCCTCATCCACAGGGAAAAGATATCGCAGCAGACCGTCGATGATCTCCGGCGTGACGACTTCGTCCGCTTTCCCTCGTCCCTGCTCGCCGAGCCAGGCTAACGCGCGGGCATAAACAGCCGTGTTACGAAGCGGAAAACCCTTGGTGATATTCACCGGTTCGGGTGCTTCTTCGCCGGCAAGGGTGATGGCAGGAATGGCGTAGATGACGGACTCCAACATCGACTCGTCGCAGATGACCACGCCTGTTTTCTGTCCTTTCTCTTTGTGGTTCTCCAGCAGCCAGCGATGAACGAACTGCGCCTGAGCTTCTTTCGACGAACAGGACACTATCGTCACCGGTTTCGGCTTATCACCTCTCAACTCTAACCTCTCACCATTATTCCCCAAAATACCGCTGTTCAGCTGGGCGAACGAGAAGGCTTTCTCATTCGTATGGAAGTCCGGGACATAATCCCAGAAGAAGAGTGCCTGACCAGCATCTTTGAGACGCATCATAAGGTCCCGTTCCACAGGCAGCAGGTAGTTGAAACCGACAAACACAAACGTCCGTCCGGCTATCTGTTTCTGAATCGATTCTTCCTCCCAATGGGCGATGACGGCTCGTTGCCGCATACCGGCATATCCTTTGTTCTCCGCCGCCATTTGTGCCTGCAGACCCTTGTAGAGTTCGTACAGTTGTTGCCAGATGAGTTCGTATTGCGCACGGATGGAATCACACTGGATGCTTCCGGAAGAACCGCCGACCAATGCCCTGAGCCGCTCTTCCACCTCCGGTTCCAACTGCCATTCGCTTAACTCATGGGCGGCGATCGTGTTGGCAAAGAAATTCGGCACTTCTTCCGAACCCATGGAAGCATCTATATTCGTGAAGTCGGCCAGTATCTGCCTGCCCCATCCGTAAAACATATCGAGGGGCATGCGGTCTGTACTCTTATACAGTTTATACAGCCGCACGATGGTGAACAGTTCATCCTCGGCATAGAGCGGACTGAGTGCATCCTGCAACTGGGTGAGGGTCAGTACTTGCGGTGCCCAAACAACCGGCGCATGACGTTCCTGCTGCAAACGTAATATCTCGTCTTTGAGTACCAGACCGGCACGATGGGAAGGCAGCACTAACGTGGTGCGGCTTAATCGTGACCAGTCGAGCGTGTCGATGATCGAACGGGCGGTTTGTTGCAAGAAACTATCCATGTATCTCAATCAGTTGTTTGCCTTGTCGTTTACGGGCGAACCAAAGGTAACCGCGTACCGGGCTGTACCCCATCCTGCGCAGCGCCTCCATATAATCGCCTACCTGCCGAGTATATTGGTCTTCCCATTGGCCGAACTTGTAATCCAGCACTATCGCTTCTTTGGTCTCGGGATTGATCATCACGCGGTCGGGACGCATCTCTTTGCGGTCGATATAAATCGCCTCTTCCAGTTTCAGTTGCCAGGGTGCCGTGAACCAGTCACGCATTTGTGCGTTGCCTTCCCAGGCGGATGAGATCAGCGCTTTCAACTCCTCGCGCTGCGCCTTGCCGGATATCTCGCCGCGGGTCTCAAACTCATCCAGGACGGCTTCCAACTCATCCGCTTTGCGAATATGCGCGAAGATCTCATGGCACAGCACACCCTCATCCATCCGCGCCACGCGACGGTAGGCCTCATCGCCGCAGTCGGTGTAGAGCGCACCCTCCTGCGACTGCACAAACCGAACCTGCGAACTGTCCGCCCACAGCTCTGCCTCTAAGCTCTCACCTCTAACCTCTAAGCTCTCACCTCTAACCACTACTTCTCCTGCCTCGTACTCATCCGCTCCGAGATAATCCATGATATAACGCCCCACATGGTTGCAGGTACCCATCGCTCCTTTGCTCGTCACGGGATAGGAAGTGGAGACAAACAGATTGTCCTCCGCGCGCGTCAAAGCCACGTACAGCATATTCAGGTTGTCGATGCGCATATTCAGGTGCTCGGCGTCATACTCGTTGCGATACGCAGACTCCGCCATCTCCGCACCGTCCTGAACGGGAACGACATCCTCGCCGTCCTCCAGTTCTTCCGCCACCTCGCACCATATCTTCTGCGGATGTTTGCCCGCCTCTTTGGGCCACATGCAGAACGGCACGAAGAGCGTCTGAGCCTGCAGTCCCTTGCTGGCATGAACGGTCAGGATACGGATGGCGTTCGTAGCCGTAACCGGAATCGCTTTGCCATGCATCGTATCGTCCCAGTAGGTCAGGAAATCGCCCATATGACTGCCGTACGAGCTGACGTAAGCCCGCGTGCGGTCCAGCAGATTATTCACATACGCCGTCTCGGTTCCCGTGTACTGACCCTGCCCGTCGGCAAGCAGAAGACGTATCAGCTCGCACACGGCTTCATAAAGCGGCGTCTTGGCGGTAACGGTGCTCTTGATCTGCGCGATACACTCCGGACGACCGGTCACCGATTCGATGAACAAAGCGGATACAGGGTCGTCCTGCACCGCTACCCGCATACCGGCGATGACGGTACGCACGGCTTCCGAAGCCTCTAAAACGAAACTCTCTGCCGACACGATATCCGCTTTCGTCAAGCGTGGATAATCCGCCTCGTCAAGCGCTTGTTTGAGATCGCAGATGAGGTTCGCCTCTTTCTTCTCACGCACTAAGATCATCATGTCGGACGCCTTGACTCCTTTGCCGAGCAGCTCTTCGATGGCGTCGAACATATCGAGCGTCAGATCCTCTTTCTTGGCATTCGGCACGGCCCGGAAGCGGACATACCCGCCTTTTTTCTTGTTCGCCTGATAGAAAGCCTCCAGGGTCTCGGGCGTGAAACCTTCGTCGTAGATAGCTTCTATCAAGCCCTGCTCGGATTCATAGGGGTAATGGGCGATGATATGTTTGAAAAGCGACAGGTTGAATTGTACCACCTGCTCGCTGCTGCGATAGTTCTTCGTCAGGTTCGGGAATGCCGGATTGATCTGAAGGCTGTGATGCGCCTCGTCCGTACCGAGTGCCGCCATGATATGCCAGTCGCCGTTGCGCCAACGGTAGATAGACTGCTTGATGTCGCCTACGATAAGCAGCGTGTTACCCGTTCCTGCCAGCACATCTTTGACCAACTGATGGATCACATCCCACTGCAGACGGCTCGTATCCTGGAACTCGTCCATCAGAATATGATGATAGCGGATACCGGCTTTCTCGAGGATGAAATCCGCATCTCCGGCACGCAGCGCCTTACTGAGAATACCGGCGGTACGGGCGAGCAAGGCACAGTTGGCTTCCGCCAGGTTACGTTGGATAAGTGTCTGCAGGGCGGACATGAGTTCCATCTCGCGGCTGAAACGGATGGTCAGTTGGATGGTGTTGTAGGTCCTTCCTGCGCGTGCCGCCAGCTCTGTCGCATGAGCCATTTCCTCGGCGTTGCAACTCTTCTCACTCACCCCCCGGAAACGGTCTTTGGCACCCAGCTTCGTCGGGTCTTCCGCACTCTGCCGTAACCGCTCGTAGGCTGCCAAGGTATAACGGTTATAGGCCTCGGGCTTGCATGTATCCAGCAAAGCGCGCAAGGCCAGCAGGTCCTCATTCGTTTCCCAAGCCTGCTGCAAAGCCTCACGGCGACGGGCTATCGAAGCCGCGTCAAAAAGGATACGTCCGTCTGCGTCTAACATCTGTACCGACTCGTTGTACAGCTCTTTGGCCATCATGCATAAACTCTGACGCACGTCCCAGTTCGTCTCCTGATCCAGTTTGAGACGCATATAATCCTCGATGATAAGGCGTACCTCCGGCGTCATGTCGGTCGTCAGCAACTGATCCACCGCCTGACGGATCACATGGTCGATATCCAGTTCCGTATTCAAGCCTGCACTCATGCGCAGCACGCCTGCCAGACCGCTCAGCAGTGTCTGCAGGAACGAGTCGATCGTCTGCACATGCACATTGTCGAAGTCCAGCAGCATCGCGCGGAAACAGTCGTGTGCCCGCTGTGCCAGTTCGGCATCAGACGCATGCGTGTTACGGATCATGAACGAGCACGCGCGTAATAAAAAATCACTCTCGCCGCCTTGAGATATACCGTATAGATAACCCAGGATACGCGCGCTCATCTCGGCGGTCGCTTTGTTCGTAAATGTAATGGCTAATATAGACCGGTAGTCCTCCCCCGAAAGAAGCAAGCCTACATAGTAGGCTGCCAAGGTATACGTCTTACCCGTACCGGCAGAGGCACGGCAGACATTAAGGGGATGTTGAATGTCTATCAAGGTAGTAAAAAATTAATGCTGCAAAGCGGAAGTTAGCTGCGCCAACTGCTGACGAAGCACGGCGTCGTTCTCCATCATTTCGCGCACATAGGCAATCGAATGCAGAACCGTGGCATGCGTACGGCGTCCCATCCGGTAACCGATCTCGGACAACGAACTCTCCGTCAACTGCTTGCTCAGATAAACCGCCACGTGACGGGCGTAGGTCACTTCTTTCGAACGGTTCTGCGCCATGAGCGCTTTCTCCGGGATGTTATACTGCTTCGCGACCGCACTCACTACATCCTGTACCGTAATCGTTTGTGGCTGCATCGTGACGATATGACTCACCACTTTTTCTGCCAACTCCAGATCAATCTCTTTGTCCGTCAGCGTCGAGTGAGCCAGCAACGAAGCTAAGATACCTTCCAGGTCACGCACCGAGTCACGCACGTTCTGCGCGATATAGTTCACGATCTCTTCCGATAACTGGATACCGTCGCGACGCATCTTGCTCAGCAATATGTTCCGCCGTAACTCGTAATCCGGAGGCGTGATCTCCGCCGCCAAACCCCATTTGAAACGCGAGAGCAGACGCTCCTCGATATCTTTCAGCTGTACCGGCGGCTTGTCGCAGGTCAGAATCAACTGCTTGCGGCTCTGTTGGAGATAATTGAAGATATGGAAGAATGTATCCTGCGTACCTTTCAGTCCCGCGAAATACTGGATATCATCAACGATCAGCACATCTACCGACTGGTAGAAATTGAGGAAGTCGGGAATACGGTTCTCCTTGCGTGCGTCCTGGAACTGTAACTTGAATGTGTTCGCACTAACATATAGAACGCGCGCATGCGGGTTAAGCGCCTGCACCTGGTGCCCGATAGCGCACGCGAGATGGGTCTTGCCCACTCCACTGCCTCCATAGACAAACAGCGGATTGAAAGCCGTGTAACCCGGCTGCTTGGCGATCGCCAGGCCGGCCGTGCGGGCGAGTTTGTTCGGCTCGCCGGCGATGAACGAGTCAAATGTATATAACTCATTCAACTTGGGCAGGTCGTCGTTCGTTGCCGTCGGTTGCGTCTTCGTCATCTGCCATTGACCGCGCTCGGGGGCACCCGCGGAAGGTAACATAGTACCCGCGCCCGACGTCGCGTCAATAAGCACGCGGTATTCCAAACGCGTACCCTGACCGAAAACACGGATGATGGCGGCGGACAACAAAGGAATATAATTCTCCTCTATATACTCCGCCACGAAGGATGATTTGACTTGTAAAACCAACACTCCCTCCGCGAACTGCAGAGGTACAATCGGGGCGAACCACGTCTTGTACGCGCTCGATGTCATGTTGTCAGCCAGGATCGTCTGACATTGTGCCCATTGTTGTTGAAGAGTGTTAGTCATTTTTATTCACAAAAAAAATCGCTTCTTTTTCGAAAGCGAGTGCAAAGGTACTGCTTTTTTTTGATATGTGCAAATTTTGAAAAATGATGACAATAAATGACATTTCGTAACTTGCGCATTTACAAGCACTTATGTTTAATCTGCTTATTATCAGCAATTTACAAAAGTTTTCAACATCTAATATGTTGATTATTAGCTGATTTGATATTTGCAATAGTCAGATGCATTTTTTTGAAAAAAAACTCGTAATGCTCGGAAAAATCAAGTCATTACGAGTTTTTGTAATTTTTTTGTTATTTAGAAAATATACAAATAAGAAAATGTTTTTTTTACCAACTATGGAACAATTAATTTTTTATTTTTCTTTTTTTCCGAACAGCGAGAAGTGCACGTAGCGTTTCGGATGGGCTTTGAGGTCGGTCAGGAGGGAGTCGGCAGAAATGACTGTAGCGTCGATATGGTTATAAAGCGCCTTGTTGTAGATCAACTGTCCCAAGGTTCCTTCTTGCGAACGGACGTCAGCCACCACGGCATTCACGCCGTCCACCGCCTTGTCCACACGGCCAACGGTGCTCTTCAGGTCCGCATCGCGGATATCGGCCACCACCGTATTCAGGTTGGTCACCATCGTATCGGCTTTGTTCACGATGCGGGGCACCTGGTTGTTCATCATCTTCTTCAGGTCCGAAGACACCACCGTCAGGTCACCCGACACGCGGTCCACGTTCTGCAGCGCCGATTGGATATGATTGCCGGCAACCTGCCCTTGGAGGGATGCCACCAGCGAGTCGATATCCTGTACGGCCTTGTCCACATGCGCCAACAGGTCGCCTTGCAGACTCTCCATCAGTCCCGGCACGTACGTCGTCGGCAGGAACGTTCCACGGGCAAGAACGTCTGTACTCTGCACTCCGTCAGAAATGCGGTCTGTACTCTGAATCTGCAACTCGATCGCCATGCCGCCGAGCAGACCGTCCGACACAAGCGCCATCTGCGTGCCTTCCGGCAGGGCGATGTCTCTGTTCACGGATATATCTATCGTGAACGCACTGTCGCGCGTGAAGTCATAATGGATTCGGTCCACCTGCCCCACCTTGTGACCGCGGATATAGACCGCCGCCTGCTCTTCCAGACCGTGCAGGTTATAGAATACTCCGTGATAACTGTTCGTCGGCGAGAAGATGTTCACGCCCTTCAGAAAATTCAATCCGAAGAAAAGCAGGAACAAACATACTGCCGCCAATACACCAACTTTTATTTCCCTAATGTGTTTCATACACTTTACACTTTACACCTTACACCTTACACCTTACACCTTACACTATTTCTCAAACTTCGTGATCCAGCAATCCGGGAACAGTTTCTTGATCTCCTTCTGCTTCTCCACCACCTTATCCCGGTTTGTATCTATGATCGCATAGTACTTGTACCAGTCGCCTACTTTCCTGCACTCGCAGCGAACGCCTTTCAGTTTGGTATCATCCGCCTGCAACGGAGTGCGTGCCGCGCAAATCTGCAAGGCGAAATAGGTCACCGGTTTGTCACTCTCCACCCTCCATTCCTCACTCTGCTCCTCGACTCTTGACTCTTGACTCTTGACTCTTGACTCTTCTTTCTCCTCCTTCTCTATCGTCAGCACACCTTTCTTCACCGCCTCGCGATGCGTATAGGCCGCGAAAGCGTTCACCAGCGCGTCCGCCATCTGCGCCATCGATGCATTCTCATTCAGATAGCGTTCCTCCTCGGGGTTGGAGATGAAACCCATCTCAAAGAGAATAGACGGACAGGCGGTCTTGAGCAGCACCCAGAAAGCAGCTTGCTGCACGCCGCGGTCTTTACGGTTCAGATGACCCACAAATCGTTTCTGAACCTGTTCCGCGAAACGCAACGACTGGTCCATGTAACTGTTCTGCATCAACTCGAACATGATATACGAGTCTATCGAGTTGGGGTCGAAACCCTGATAGGTGGTCTTGTAGTCCGATTCGAGTTTCATTACCGCGTTTTCCCGCATCGCCACACTCAGGTTCGCCTCCGTACGGTCGGAACCCAGGATAAACGTCTCTACACCTTTGGCGTCCTTCGATTCGGAAGAATTGGCATGAATGGAGATAAACAGATCCGCGTTGTTCTTGTTCGCAATATCCGCGCGTTCCTGCAAAGGAATGAACACATCCGTCGAGCGGGTATAGACCACTTTCACGTCCGGATATTGGTCGCTGATCAACCGGCCTACCTGCAACGCGAGAGTCAGGTTCAGGTCTTTCTCGTAACTGAACTTTCCTACTGCTCCGGGATCTTTTCCGCCGTGACCGGCATCCAGCACCACCGTATAAGTCTTCTCCGCCCACATAGGAACGCAGAGAAGCAGCATAAACAATATGATTTTTATCGCGCGCATACTAAATCGGCTGCATTTCGGCTGCAAAGGTACTACTTTTTTTGCAATTGTGCAAATATTGTGCCATTTTTAGTTCTTTTTTCCTGGTTATCATGCCAAAAACAGACTTTTTACAGACTTTTTACAGACTTTTTACGGGTACACTATTTCTGGTAATACTCCACGTAGTGCACTCCGGCTCTTTAATAATCACGGAGTAAAACTCCGTAAATGTCAAAAAAAAGAAGTAAACTTCTTCGTTTTTTCACAAAAAAACGCGCGATTATTTGCATATGTGCAATTTTTGTTGTAACTTCGACCTACTACCCTAAAGGGGCCTTTCGAAAGTACGTTCGCACTTTTGTGCAAACTACAAGCTTTTAGCATAAAAATACTGCTTATGCAAGCATAGACGATATTTTTCCGCTTAAAATCTTGCAAATTTAAAAAATTTGTAGTACCTTTGCCGCCGATTTGGTAATTTATCAAAATATCCCAACATGAAAAAACTATTCTTCTTACCACTTTTGCTGCCCCTCGTGTTCATGGGGTGCTAGAAAGGCGCTCAGGACGCGAGCCGGAAACCATCAAGTTGTCGGTAGAGCCGAACACCGTTATCAGCCCGAGTATCGGAGCCGATTATACGCTTTCGCTCACTGCCCCCGAAGCATGGACGGCGAGTTGTGCCGACTCGTGGGTCAAAGTAAGCCCCCACCTCCGGCAACGCCGGTAAGCACCGTCATCACCGTGGAAGAAGTGCGCTCGGATAGCTACAAACCCGTACAGCTGAATCTGCTCGTTACCCGTGAAGGCAAAGCGGCAGCCACCCTGTCGGTTGATCCCGCTTCTATTGACGCACCCGCAGAAGGCGCACAGGTAGCCCTGTCTATCAAGTGCAACTACCCGTGGAACGCCAACGTGATCGGCACCAAGTTCTTCTCCGTTTCCACCACCAAGGGCGACGGAGACGCTACGATGGTAGTCACCGTCAAACCCGCTACCGACTTGCAGGAAGCCACCGGCCGGATTATCATCAAGAGCACCTACGGCGGCGAGCAGCAGACGATTCCTGTTCACCGCGCAGGATTACCGCCTACCCTGACCGTCAGCCGCGTGAAGATTGACGCACCCGCAGAAGGCGGTTCGTACACGATCAACGTGACCAGTAACACCGATTGGCAACTGTCTTCCGGGAACAAAAAGATTGCGACGGTCAGCCCCGAGACCGGAAGCGGCGACGGATCCTTCAAGATAACCGTCCTGCCGGCTACCGGCTATTATTCCTCTACGGCCATCATCACCGTGACCACGCTGGACAGCAGTGTTGTCCGACAAATCATGGTGATGCGTGCAGGGCTCGGAAAGAGCAAATACGTCGCTTCGCCTATCTCCATCGGCACCACCAAGAAAGTCCTCTTCTCGCCGGGTAACCTCCAGTATCGGGCGTCCACCAACAGATGGCGCTTCGCCGAGCAACAATACCATTATGTGGGCAACCAGACGATGGGTAACGTGTATATCAATACCGACAAGAGTGACAACTCCAAGATTGCATCCAACTACGACGGATGGATTGACCTCTTCGGATGGGGCACCGGTTATAACCCCACCTTGCATACCGAGGTAGGCAACGATTACGCCGCCTATACGGATTGGGGAAAGAACCAGATCATCTATTACGACGAGACCTTCCCTACCGACACTTGGCGCGCACCTACCAAAGACGACTGGGTATATATCCTCACCGGAAGACCCAATGCGGATAAACTCCACGGCAATGCAAGTATCAACGGCATTTACGGCTTGGTTATCCTGCCCGATAACTGGCAGACATCCAGTTCCCTGCCCTTCACCGGCGGCACCACCAATTATCAAACGAACTCCATCACCTTCGCCAAATGGCAGGAGATGGAGGCCTTGGGTGCTGTCTTCCTCCCGATGGCAGGCTGGCGCG
>JAFVHA010000168.1 GCA_017478035.1 Paludibacteraceae bacterium
TGGTATGTATTCCTTCCGGTTCGACTGAAGTCGAGATTCGTGCCGTGCGCGACAGTTCAGAGCACGCAGGAGGACGTGATATTTACATGATTTATGAACCGATGGCAGCAGCTATCGGTATCGGTTTGGATGTAGAGAGTCCGGAAGGTTGCATGATTGTCGATATAGGTGGAGGTACCACAGAGATTGCTGTTATTTCTCTCGGTGGCATTGTTAGCAACAAGTCAATTAAGATTGCCGGTGATGACTTCAACCAGGACATCATCGAATATATGGGTCGCATGCACAACCTGCGCATTGATGAACCGACTGCTGAACGCATTAAAATTCAGGTGGGTTCCGCACTGCCGGAACTGGAAGATGCACCGGAGGACTTCATCGTGGTCGGTCCGAACAAAGTGACTGCCTTACCTATGTCTGTGCCCGTTAGTTATCAGGAGATAGCCCATTGTCTGGAGAAGAGTGTAAGCAAGATTGAAGGTGCTATCCTTCAGGCCCTCGAGACCACTCCTCCTGAGTTGTATTCGGATATTGTAAAACGAGGAATATATCTGACTGGCGGAGGCGCATTGCTGCACGGTTTGGCAAGACGTCTGACTGATAAGATTACTATCCCGTTCCATGTAGCAGACGATCCGCTACACTCTGTTGCCCGCGGAACAGGAGTGGCGCTGAAGAATGTGAACAACTTCGGATTCCTTCTTCGCTAATCACTCATAGCGACTTATGCAGAATTTGCTCAAGATACTGCTACGTTATAGCAACTTCCTGGTTTTTATCGCCTTGGAAGTTGCTGCGTTTTTGCTAATAAGCATGAATAACGCCTATCCTCGAAGCAGCCTATTGAGCACAGCCAATGAGTTCATCGCATGGCAGCATGCACAAATAAGTGAGATTACCGGCTATTTCAGTTTACGCAGCCAAAACGAACAGTTAGCTGCGGAAAATGCCGCATTGCTGAATCAGATTTACTCGATGGATTCGGCACGAAACGAAGTGGTATTCCTTTGCAATCACGCCAAGGTAGTACAGATGACAACCGACAGATTGCATAATTATCTAACCATCAACCGGGGGAGCAAAGACGGTCTTCAACGAGGACAAGGCATTATTAACGAAGAGGGCGTAGTAGGCATCGTGAAGACGGTAGGACGCAATTACAGCGTGGCTATACCTCTCATCAGCACCTATACGAATCTAAGTTGCCGCTTTGCAAAGAATGATTATATATGCGCCCTCAAATGGGACGGCAAAGATAATCGTTTTGCGCAATTGACAGAGGTGTCGGCACATATGGTAGTCAATCCGGGTGACACGGTTATCACCAGCGGATTGACTCCTGTTTTCCCGGAAGGTATTCCTGTAGGAATAGTGGAAAGCAGTACGCTGAAAGAGGGCGATTCGTACCACACTATCCGTGTTCGTTTAAGCACTAATTTCAAGCGGCTCAAATATGTCAAGATAGTA
Organism: Paludibacteraceae bacterium; assembly: GCA_017478035.1. Lineage (GTDB taxonomy): Bacteria > Bacteroidota > Bacteroidia > Bacteroidales > Paludibacteraceae > Colicola. The sequence goes on from JAFVHA010000168.1 coordinate 1,468, forward strand.
CAGAACCCGCATCAGACGGAATTGGAAGATTTGGAGAATGGATTGGACTAAACAATTGGGACGATATGTAGTCATCATGCTACTTCAGGTACTGCTCTTTGATCAATTGCAGTTATGGGGTGTATGCCATCCCTATATCTATGTTCTCTGCCTGTTGATGCTTCCTATTACTATGCCGCACAATGTAGAAATGCTAATCGGTGCGTCAGCAGGCCTCATCATGGACATCTTCTGCAACTCTCTCGGCGTACACATGGCCGCTTGCATTCTACTGATGTTCATCCGACCTTATTTACTGGGGGCCATCGTGAATGACAAAGAACGGCTAAATGAGCAGATCAGTTTGCGCGCCATAGGCATGGAAGCATTGCTCAAATACGTGATCATATTGGTTCTCATTCACCATTTGACAGTATTCAGTTTAGCCGCCTGGAGTTGGCATTATATAGGATTTGTTCTTCTGGAAACAATCATAAGCAGTTTCATCACCATTTCGATTGTCATTGGGTATAATGCAATGAAATACAAATGATTAACGACCAGTATTATAGACGCCGATATGTCATCAGTGGCATTGCCATTGTAATTGTCTGCATGTATATAGTCCGGTTGTTTTATTTGCAAGTCATTGATAAGTCTACAGCCGGACAGGCGGATAGCAATGCGCTCGTCAAACAGACCATCTACCCGTCGCGCGGTCTTATCTACGACCGCAATGGGGAACTGTTAGTTTTCAATCAACCTATCTATGAGATCACTCTAACTATGCGCGACATGGGTAAAGAGTGGGATACTATTGCTTTTTGCCGTTGTCTCAATATACAGCGAAAGGAATTTGACGAACGAATTCAGGAGATTAAAGACAAGCGCAAGAACAGAGGTTATTCCCGTTGGACCCCTCAAGTATTCATGAATCAACTAAAGAAAGAGGATATCGCCACTCTTCAGGAATCACTGTTCCAATTTCCTGGAGTCCAGATTCAGAAACGCACTTTGCGAGACTATACATACAAAGCCGCAGCGCATGTTTTGGGTTCTGTAGGCGAGGTGAATCAAAACGATATTGACCGCGATGATTATTATGCGCGCGGAGATTATTCAGGACGCGACGGATTGGAGCGAACCTACGAGAAACAGCTACGGGGCGATAAAGGAGTGGAAGTACTGATGCGAGACTCCAAGGGGCGTATGCAAGGCAGTTATCAGAACGGGGAACTAGACCGGACTGCCAAAGCGGGAACGGATTTATACACTACTCTGGATATCCGATTACAGCTGTTGGCGGAAGAATTATTATGCGGGAAGATCGGCAGTGCGGTAGCTATCGAACCGCACACCGGTGAGATATTGGCATTGGCATCCAACCCGGGATGGAATCCAAAAGTACTTGTCGGGAAGGAACGCAGCAAAAACTATATCGCACTGCTGCAAGACAAATCCAAACCACTTATGAACCGCGCCACGCAAGCCACCTATTCTCCAGGTTCCACCTTCAAGACGATACAATCTTTAGTTTGCTTAGAGCAGGGAGCCATCACCCCAAATACACTTTATCCGTGTTCCGGACCGGGCAGTTCACCCATCAAATGTACCCACCATCACGGTTCTCCTGTAGCACTGGACAGAGCTATCGAACAGAGTTGTAACCCTTATTTCTGGTGTGCTTTCCGGGATTTGTTGCAAAAAGACGGGTATGGCAAGGATAATGAAGCTTTTCGTCACCGCTATGCCTTATGGCGCGAGGCTGTGATGTCATTTGGAATGGGACAGAAATTTACGGATTCAGATATAGGAGAGCAATCATCAGGAAGCATTCCCAGCATAAATTTATATGACAAATACTACGGTAAAACAGGCTGGAAGGCCATCACTATCCGTTCTCTAAGTATCGGTCAGGGCGAGATATTGGTCACTCCATTGCAATTAGCCAATCAAGCTGCCACTATTGCCAATGAAGGATATTACATATCCCCGCACCTCAACAAGAACGATTCCATGCGTATTCATCGGCATAATCTGGATATAGCCAAACGTCATTTTGAGGTGGTTAAAGAGGGCATGGGTCGCGTGATGATTTACGGAACGGGACGTCACTTTGCCGTAGACAGTCTGCATATGGCCGGCAAGACGGGAACTGTACAGAACCCGCACGGCCGCGATCATGCCATCTTCATCGGTTTTGCGCCGCTTGAAGATCCACAGATTGCCGTAGCGGTGGTGGTAGAAAATGCAGGTTTTGGTGCCACGTGGGCATGTCCTATTGCCAGCATGATGATAGAGCAATACCTAACGGGGGAAGTAAAACGAAAAGATTTACGGAAACGTATCGGAGAGAGCGTACTGAATGAGAGCGTCAAGAAGTGGTAACATATGGCAAAACGTCGATTGGATTACCATCGGTCTGTTTCTGGTCTTAGTTTTCTTTGGCTGGCTCAATATCTATGGCGCCAGTTATACGTTTGATCAAACAAGCATCTTCGATTTCTCCAATCGAGCCGGTAAACAGTTTGTATGGATCATTGGTTCACTGGTGTTAGGAACCGTTTTGCTTCTGATTGACTATAAGACATACGATGTATTGGCGTATATAGCATATGGGGCAATGATCTTGCTTCTATTAGCCACCCCATTCCTTGCGCACGATATCAAGGGTTCATTGAGTTGGATATCATTGGGCCCGATTAATCTCCAACCGGCTGAATTTGCCAAATGTATCGTTGCATTGGCTGTCGCCAAGTACATGGGACGCTATGAATACAAACTACGTACCTGGCGCGATTTGATTGTTCCTTTTGCACTTATCGGAGTACCGGCTCTTATTATCATGGTACTGCAAAAAGAGACCGGTTCTGCGCTCGTC
>JAFVHA010000169.1 GCA_017478035.1 Paludibacteraceae bacterium
ATGGTTGCGCCCGAGATATCGCATGAGTAATTTGAGAATATAGTGTTTAAGTTTAGAGATTAGATATATGTCCTTACAATGTGGAATAGTGGGTTTGCCCAATGTAGGCAAGAGCACCCTGTTTAACTGTTTGAGTAATGCGAAAGCGCAAAGCGCAAACTTCCCGTTCTGTACGATTGAACCGAACGTAGGTGTCATCACCGTGCCGGATGAGCGGCTGATCAAACTCGGAGAGATATGCAAGCCGGAACGAGGCGTGATACCGACAACCGTAGAGATAGTGGATATTGCCGGTTTAGTCAAAGGCGCAAGCAAAGGGGAAGGTTTGGGGAACAAGTTCCTGGCTAATATACGCGAAACAGACGCTATTATCCATGTATTGCGTTGTTTCGACGATGAGAACGTAGTGCATGTCGATGGTACAGTAAACCCTGTGCGCGACAAAGAGATCATTGATGCAGAGTTGCAACTAAAGGATCTCGAGACAGTGGAGAGTCGCATACAGAAATGTGAGAAAGCAGCCAAGGCTGGCGGCGACAAGAATGCAAAACTACAATTAGAAGTGCTCGTCAAATACCGCGAGGCCTTATCGCAAGGTAAAAATGCCCGTACGGTAGAGTTGGACAACAAAGAGCAGGAAACCGCAGCCAAAGATTTGTTCCTATTGACGAACAAACCCGTGATGTACGTATGCAACGTAGATGAAGCAGCCGCCGTTACCGGCAATGCATATGTTGAGCAAGTGAAAGAGGCGGTTAAGGATGAAGATGCACAAGTATTGGTATTAGCAGCCAAAATTGAAAGCGAGATTGCGGAATTAGAGACATACGAGGAGCGGCAGATGTTCCTCGAAGAAATCGGTCTACAAGAGAGCGGCGTGAACCGCCTTATCAAAGCGGCATATGCGTTGCTGAACCTCCGTACTTTCCTTACTGCAGGTTCCGACGAAGTACGCGCATGGACCTTCAAGGCAGGAGCCAAAGCACCTCAATGCGCGGGAGTTATTCATACCGATTTTGAACGCGGTTTCATCCGTGCCGAGGTTATCAAATACGATGATTTCATCGCGTTAGGAGGCGAGGCGCAATGCCGCGCTGCCGGCAAACTGGCCACAGAGGGAAAAGACTATATTGTACAAGACGGCGACATCATGCATTTCCTCTTCAATGTCTAATCATTATACAGGGTTTAAGCATACTGCACTATGATAGAATCCTTATTAGCATATGGTTGGTGGGTTGGAGCGCTATGTATCGTGCTTGGTTTTGTGGCACTCGTCAAAGGAGCCGACTGGCTTGTAGATGGTGCCTCGGCGATAGCGAAACGGTTCGGGATCAGCGATCTGGTGATCGGTTTGACCGTCGTAGCGTTCGGCACGTCCATGCCGGAGTTCGTGGTGAACATGGTCTCCGTCGCAGAAGGATCGACGGACTTGGCGCTAACGAATATTCTGGGCTCAAACATCATCAATACCTTCGTCATTCTCGGCCTTACAGCGCTGGTCTATCCCATCGCATCCCAAAAGCGCAGTCGGGATTTCGACATCCCGATGTCTATCATTGCCGGTCTTTTCGTGCTGGTGTTTGTGGCTGTCCAACTGCCTTTCGGCGAAGACGGCAAAGGGGTCGGACGTATAGGCGGTGTTATCTTGCTGCTGCTCTTCTGCTATTTCCTCTATAATACCTTCCGCCATGCCAAAGACCACCCGAGTGAACTACCAAGTGACGAAGGACAAAGTACAAAGAAGATAACCCTCCGAAGGGCTATTTGCTTGATTCTCGGCGGATTGGTAGGATTGGTTGTAGGGGGTGAATTGATTGTAAAGAGCGCTGTGGATCTGGCAACAAGGATGGGGGTCAGCGAGGCGATCATCGGTCTGACCATCGTTGCCTTGGGTACTTCCCTGCCGGAGTTGGCTACTTCCGTCATCGCTGCCGCGAAGCATAACAGCGATATTGCACTTGGCAATGTCTTCGGCTCGAATATCTTCAATGTATTTTTTGTGTTGGCTACCAGTGCTACCGTACGCCCGCTACCGGCATATGAGGGCATAGAACTAGACGCTGTCATGGCCGCTTTGGGCAGCATCATCGTTTGGCTGGCAGTAAAGACCAACGATCAACGTATGATTCAACGTTGGGCGGGAGCCTTGCTGCTACTCGTCTATGGAGGATATTTGACTTATCGGTTGATGAACGTGTAAAGAGCTCTTGCTTTTACAGCATTTTGTTCATTTTGTGACGTTCGAGGTCAAAGAACCAACCCCATTTATTGAAATAGCGACATATGTTCTGAATATGAATTCGGAGCATATGTTTATTTTTATAGGAAGCGCGCGTGTGCGCATGTACGATAGTCCATTCGGGATAATAGAGTGTCAACCAGTTTCGATGAATCGTACGGGTTAGGTCCATATCTTCCGGGTACATGAAATAACGCTCGTCAAAGAGCCCGGCTTCTACCGCTGCTTTGGTGCGTAATAACATGAAACAGCCACTCAGATAGGGCGCGTTAATCGGACGAGTAAGATCCATATCGCGCAACTCATAGCGTCTGTTCCGGCGTGCAATCATCCACTCCGGCAGGAAACGGCGGCCAAAGACATCCATAGGAGACGGTAAGCGCTTGGCTAAATACTGCTGACTGCCGTCGGTTGAGACTACGCGTGGCATCATCTGACCTACTTGCGGGTTAGCCATCATCCAGTCATGCATAGCGTCAATATCTTCCGCTTTGACACGGATGTCGCTATTCATAACCAAGTGAAGCTCTGTCTTATAGTACGCACTTTCACGCAAAGCTATATTGTGTGCACACCCATAACCGAGATTCGCTTTCATATGGATGTAGCGAAGTTTCGGATGTTTGATTTCCGACTTGGGGTGTATCTCTCTTTGTTCGCTGTTATCCAACAGATAGATCTTACGCAGATTTTGGACGCGTAATAACTCTTCCAATAACGGAAGCACCTCTTCTTCCCATTTGGGGTGGTATAAGACAATAGATATGTTAAGCATATGCGTTCAGGGCTTTCTTGTAAATATCAATAATAATTCGTTCGTCAAAATGCGCTATCATCCGTTCGCGACCTGCCTTTCCCATGGCGACGAGTTGTTCCGGTGGTATCTCTATCATCCTGCGCATGGCTTGAACGAGGCTGTCCAGACTCTTTTTCTCACATAGCCAACCATTCATGCCATCAACCACAACATCTTTACACCCGACGGTATTGGTAGCGATAAGCGGTCGTTCCATTGCTGCTGCTTCCATCAACGAACGGGGAACACCTTCCATATAGTAAGACGGCAAGACGAGGCAGGAACAGCGTTCAAGGAAGGGCCGCACATCGGTCGTTACACCTAAGTACTCCACTACTCCACTGCGCACCCATTCCTCCATTTCTTCAGGCCCAATAGCATCTGGGTTATCCGCATCAAAGGGACCTAACAATTGCCACCTCACTTTCGGATAGTCCGGCTTGAGCTCTCTGGCCGCTTGTACGAACAACTCTACGCCCTTGCTACGTAACATCCGGCCGCAATGGAGGAAGATGAACGGTTTTTCAGGAGTACCGTGAGAATAAAAGAAATCTGTATTTACCCCTTCGCCCGGTATCACATGTGCTTTGTCTGCAGCTATGAGTTTCCAACGAGTGAATGTATCACAATCGTCCTGATTAAGAAACCATACCTCATTCGTCTTACGCAAAGCGTATTTATGCATAATGCAGGAGAGATGAAACAACAAATTACGCTTGATGAATGTATAGCCCAACCCCGGAACAATTGCAATATGGTTGATTCGTAAGGCCGCAGCTGCCATCGAACCGTAGATATTGGGTTTGATGGTAAAATGAAATATAAAATCAAACTGCTCGTTGCGATAAAGTTGTTTGAGCTTACGGTACAAATGATAATCCTTGAGCGGGTTGGTGCCTTTACGGTCCACTTCAATAGGTATAAACCGAATCGAGGTATCTTTGAGGGGAGATAAATCGCAGTTATGCGGCGTCACCATCACCACCTCGTATTCTTGCGTAAGTGCCTTCATAACTCCCAAGCGGAAATTCATCATAGACACCGCATCATTACCTACAAATGCAATCTTGCGTTTTGTCATAATTCGGTCAATAATCTATCGATTTCATCGGCAGTTTTCTGCCAACTGAATGTTTTTAAACGTTGCTCGCCTTTACGTATCCATTCGGTTTGCTCCGTTTCGCTCATTTGCAGTGCATGAATAATCGCAAGGGCCATATCAACCGGTTGGTTGGGGTCAAAA
>JAFVHA010000170.1 GCA_017478035.1 Paludibacteraceae bacterium
GGTTTGTTATAGCCTTTTAGGGGTGTGTAACCGGCTGCACCGCTGTTCGGCTTGCTGCCGAGCACGATCACTTCGTAACCGCTGTAATCGACTTCGGCATCCGTAGCGTCGGTCTCTACTACCCATAGACTGTCATTGGCGCGAAGGTGCTTGAGTAAGGCCTTGTCTTCCGCAGCACCTTTCAGCGTCACGTAAGCGACCGCATGGGTTCCTTCCGGTTGCACGGAGGGAACCGTATCTTCCGGTTCCGGCTTATGCTCTTCGCCCGGCGACTCATAGCATCCTAAATCCGGAGCGTTTCCGTTATAACCCAGGTTGACATCTATACCGGCATCAATGAGCGGCGAACCATCCGCCAGGCGCATGAACGCACCTTCATTCAGGGCACTGTTCCCGTTACGGGGGGCCAAGATCTCCGTCGTGTCAAGCGATTGGAAATCGGCGTCGGAGAGGGAGAAACCGTTCCAACTGTTATGGTCGATGGCTACTACATTCTGCGATTTGTAACTGTCGTTTTTCTTCGACTTGTAGCTGATATTGTTCTGCATGGTATTCGTACCATAGGCGGTAGTGAAGCCATAATTGGTAGTATTGGCATAGGAGGTGTTGTTATACACCCACATCGTTCCGCCGTTATTATTCTGGTCAAAACCGCGCTCGTAATTGCCCACCGCGAGACAATGATGAATAATCACTTTATGGTCCGTATAGCCTCCTCCCATCTTAAAGCCGTTTCCGTTGCCTTGGCAGGGGTACTTGTCCAAAGCGATGGTGATGGTCTGGCCGTAACGATCCACTATCTCCGTCCCTACTTTGGAGTCAAACCAATCCTTATCCACGCCTGTGGCACGCGGATGACGGGTCATGTCGTAGTAGGCGGGACCGTTTCGGAAACATACGCAATGCTCGATGACTGTATTGGATGTACTCACTCGCTGGAAGAAATCCCAACCGTCATCGGAGTTGTTCCAAGCCCGGCAACCGATATAGTGATTTCCTGCGCCGGTGAATTGCTTATCGGCAAAACCGTCTGCATTGCCGCCGAAGTTAGCCGTAGTACCGGACATCGTTTTATAGTCGAAGTTATCATGACTGTCCACGTTCCTGATGATATTGTTGCCGCCCACTTTCATCTGGCAACCCGTGTCAGCCGAGCCGTATATGTCAAGATTTTCGAAGAGGCAGTAACTGCCTTCGTTGTACAGGTTGTTCTTTCCGGAATAACGCAAAGTGAGGTTCTTGAGGTGCAGATAGGTACAACTGCTTTTAATCTGTAGTCCCCGTGTGCCGTAGGGCGTTTTGCGGAAATCGAGCACCGCCGCGTAGGTGCCACCCCGACTGATACCTTCGTAGCCGCTGATCACAATATGTTTGGATGCCGAGCCACTCAGGTTTTGGATGACGGTATTGCCTAAATCGTATTGCCCGCTCAACAGATAAAGCGTGTCACCGGGGGATTTCAGTAATTTGAGACCGGCGGTTAAAGAGGCAGGAGTATTAACTGACAGACCGTCACCGGTTCCTTCCGGCGAGGCGAAGTACGTGCCGGCCTTCATTCCTGCGGCCAGCAGAAGAATAGCGAGGAGTAAATGAAGTCGTTTCATCGCAGTAGAAAATGAAATTGTAAACGAACAATGGTGTACCAAAGAATCCATTTGCCTTTCAGCGTGGCTCCTTTGTATTTCTGCCGTAACAGGCGAAGTATCTTTTGTCTCGCCTCCGGATGAGGAGAGGAAGTTGTACTGGTAGGATTCAGCGTGTACAGATAACCGGTGTACTTGATTGTCCGGCATGTGGCGTTGCTAAGCCATAGGTCGGCGGACCAGGCTACGTCTTCATAAATCATTCCTTTCTCGAAGCGCAGGGACTCTATGGCCGAGCGACGGTACAGACGCATACAAGGAGAGATGAACTGATAGCGTTGGAGGGGCAGTTTCTGGTTGATGACGGTGGGATGTCCATCGATGAGTTGTATGCGTTTATAACCGCTCTGTACATAATCGACGCCGTTAATCGCCGCCAAGTGCCGTTCACACCAATCGGGCAGAATCGTATCATCCGCATCTACGAACGCAATATAGTCCCCTTTGGATTGCTCGATGCCGTAATTGCGTGCCACGGACTGTCCGGCATGAGGTTGCCGAAGTACACGTACCCGCTTGTCTTGCGTGGCAAAAGACTGTGCGATAGACAAACTGCCATCCGTACTCTCATCGTCCACCAGGATGATTTCTATATCCTGTACGGTTTGTGCCAGCAGGCTTTCGATGCAGGCAGCCAAGTACTTTTCGGCGTTAAATATGGGCACTATAATACTGATCATATTGTGCGTCTCTTGCAAAATGTTCTTTATGTTGCACTTTCTGACGTGTGAAGCCGTTCTTCTGCCATTCTTGATATTTATCCAACAAAAACCTTGCCATCTCTTGCTCGTCATCCGTCGCTATGCCGGCCTTGGTAAAAGCTATCAATTCCGCCAATGCTCCCCGGTCAGATGGTACACAAAGTATCGGTTTCTCACATCCCAAGGCTTCGTAGAACTTGGTGGTCAGCATTCCGTGCGTGTCCGGCGAGGTAAGAACCAGCATGATGCTGCTTTTGCGAATGGCACTGCCTAACCGGTTATACGGAACAGGGGAACATCCGGGCGTATGGATATCCAACAGGATTTTGGATTGTTGAGGGTTGAGTTGTGATTTGTTGAGTTCTTCAATCACTTGGCGAACTTTGGTCAATGCCGGTTGCTGCCACTCGAAAAGAGAACCGATATACGAAATCGTGAATTGGTTCGTACGGATGTCTTCGGGGTAAAACTGCTTATCGTCAAATCCATTGTATAACACCTGTACATTGGGGTTGAACTGCTTGATAAACTCCGCATGCCATGGGGAAACGGTGGTAATATTATCCGCAGCCCGCAGCACCTTGTTCCGACGGCGGATATGTACGGCGCGGTACAAGCGGCGGAAAGGCATGGTCCACCAAGTCTGATGATGGTATTGATAACGCGAGTTTTCTACCTGCTCATCCAAATCCCGTATGTCGCATAGCAAAGGAACTTGCAATTTGTTTGCAATCCGCTGTGCGGCGCCTAACGGAAAATCACTGAACGCGGAGCAGATGACGAAATCAAAAGTGTCCGGTGTCTGATGTATGGTGTTTAAAGCCTTGCAGGCAAAAAC
>JAFVHA010000171.1 GCA_017478035.1 Paludibacteraceae bacterium
GCAAGGAGATGAATCTGCCGGCTCGCGAAGAGACCGGCGAAGCCGCTTTCTATGGCCCGAAACTCGACTTCATGGTCAAGGATGCACTCGGACGCCGCTGGCAGTTAGGTACCATCCAGGTGGACTATAACCTGCCGGAACGTTTTGAACTGGAATACACGGGTGAGGACAACCAGAAACACCGTCCGGTGATGATTCACCGTGCGCCGTTCGGCTCTATGGAGCGTTTCGTAGCCGTACTGATTGAGCACACCGCCGGTAAGTTCCCGTTGTGGCTGACACCGGATCAGGCCGTTGTACTGCCTATCTCCGAGAAATCGAACGAGTACGCATGGAAAGTGAAGGAGATCCTCGAAGCGCAGGATGTACGCGTTATCGTAGATGACCGTAATGAGAAACTCGGACGTAAGATTCGCGATAACGAACTCAAACATATCCCGTACATGCTGGTTGTGGGAGAGAAAGAAGCCGAAGAGGGCAAGGTAAGCGTGCGTCGTCAAGGCGGCGAATCAAGCGGTCAACCTGCTCCCGAAGGAGACGGCTCCATGACGATTCAGCAGTTCGCGGATTTCATCAACAATGCCGTACGCGAACAGATGAGTGCGTACTAATCCGCCATGATCCCTCTGTGAACCCTTGAAAACAACGGATTGCAAGGGAACTGTATTAGGCTATTAACACGTGATTAACACGCGATTAATACGCGATTCGATTTATCTGCGGAACTCTGCGAGCACAATCGCGGTAGCAATAGAAACGTTGAGGCTTTCGATGACTTCGGGAGCCTCTTCGCTTTTTCCGGGGTGCTCGGAAGCACCGTTTTTGGGATAAGAAGGAATACGAATGGGGTGGGTGACAAGAGACCGCACTTCTTTGGAGATACCGTTGCCTTCGTTGCCCATGACGATGATACCGTTATGACGACCTGACGACACGACGTCATACATGTCTTTGCCGTCAAGGAGAGTGCCGTAGATGGCGATTTTTGATTTTTGATTTTTGATTTGTGATTCAAGCCATGCGGGTAAGTCCACGTAGAGGACGCGAACGCGGGCAAGCGCACCCATCGTGGCTTGTACCACTTTCGGATTATAACAATCAGCGGTGTCGAGCGAACAAACGATATCATGTACGCCGAACCAGTCGCAGGTGCGGATGATGGTACCGAGGTTTCCCGGGTCTTGGATGCCATCCAGCGCAAGGATAAGACCGGCTTCGCCTGACAGAGTACTGACCGTTTCACTGACGGAATACAGACCTTTCTTGAAGACGGCGATGACGCCTTGCGGAGTTTTTAGGCCGGACATTTGCTCAATCTCCGTGCGTGTGGCATTTTCGCCCTCGCGATAGAGATGAACAAGTTCGAAGGCTTTGATGAGTTCTGACACACATTTTTCCCCTTCGGCGACAAAGAGTCCGAGTTCGTCACGGTATTTTTTGAGTTGCAAACTTTTAACAAGTTTGACCTGCGATTTGCTGATTTTCTCCATAATAATCTTGAAATACGGCACAAAAGTAGTAAAAAATTTGCATATATGCAAGTTTTTTTGTAATTTTGCACGCTAATTATGTTACTCGTATTGCGCACATATGGATTTTTGGCGGTTGTACTTTGTGCTTTGTGCCTTTGTACATCCTGTAACACAACGAAGTTTGTGCCGGCTGACCGGTACCTGTTAGACAAGGCTTACGTTCAATGTACGGATGACAAGTCCGTTTCGACAAGCAATCTCCGGAACTACCTGCGGCAGAAACAGAACACGGAGATTCTCGGCTTCTGGAAGTTGCAGTTGCATGTATATAACACGGCGCCTTCGGACACGACTACGAAATCGAAGAAACGCCTTGCCCACAATGCTTTTAAGATGGGTGAAGCGCCCGTTATTTACGACGAGGAGTTGACCAAGGCCAGTATGCAGCAACTCAAGCAGCAGATGAACAACATGGGGTATTTCCAGGCGCAAGTGGACACCCAGAAAATCATCAAAGACCGCAAGATCCGGCTTACCTACAGCGTCACGGCACATCAGCCCTATAAGATTCGCCATTATTCGGTGGACGTTCCCTTCGAGGCCGTCCGGAATGTTGCGCAGAACAAACAGCGGTGTGTGGTCAAAGAGGGAGAGCAGTTCTCTACGGCGGTTCTGGACGAAGAGCGTGAGCGGATCACGAAAGCCATCCGGAACATGGGTTATTACTATTTCGAGAAATCGATGTTAGAGTTTACCGCCGACAGTTCGCTCAACTCCCATGAGGTGGATATCAGTATCCATCTGGCGCCTTTTGTGGAGGAGATGGATTCGGCAGATCTCAAACGTCTGCATACACGTTATTCGATACGGGAGGTGACGTTCAATCAGGACAAGCCTTTCCTGCGCCGGAATACGCTTAAGCGAACCACGCGTCTGCATGACGGCGACCGCTATGCGGAATGGCGCGTGGAGCGAACCTACGCCCGGATGAATGCGCTGCCGCCTGTCAAATACGTGGATATCGCCTTCACGCCGGTCGCCGATTCCGACTCCCTGCTCGATTGTACCATTACCGTCTCGCGCGGACGTATGAACTCTGTTTCTGCGGAACTGGAGGGAACGTACAGTGCCGGCGATTGGGGCATCGCGGCAGGAGTCAATTATGCGAACAAGAATATCTTCCGCGGCGCAGAGTTGCTGACGATCGGAGCACGCGCTTCCTATGAATGGCGCCAGAACGGCGGTAGGGCGATTGAGGCCAAAGCCGAAGCGGGACTTCTTTTCCCGTCCAACGTGAAAGTGAATATCGGTTATAACTACCAGCAACGGCCGGATGAGTACACCCGTACCATCGCCAATGCGACGCTCGGTTATACCATTCCCCGTCAACCCGGCAGCCGGTGGACCCACCAGTTCAACCTGGTCGATATCAATTATATCTACGTGCCGTGGATGTCGGATGACTTCGTGAACCGTTTCCTG
>JAFVHA010000172.1 GCA_017478035.1 Paludibacteraceae bacterium
CGGCACGTACGATGCCGCCAATATTGGCCTCGTCCGGCAAGTCCAGGTCGCGCACTTTGTGACGGGTGATCGCGCTGCCTTCTTTGGCGATGAACTCCACGATCTCCGCGTCCGCGCTGGTCAGGTTATGCACGCCGCGCACCGATGCATCCAAAAGCATCTGGTAGATATAACTGGCGGCGATGGTCTTTTTGTTCAATACCGTTCCGATATCCAGACCTTCCGCCATCGGGATATAATCGAGGTTCTCCACCTCGGCGATAGTCTTGCGCACACCGAAACGCTTGGCTGCCAGACAGGCGAAGATGTTCGCTTCACTGCTGTCCGTCACCGCTACAAAAGCGTCCGCGTCCTGAATACCTTCTTCTTTGAGCACATCCATATCCGAACCGTCGGCATTGATAATCAGAGCGTTCGGCACTTTCTCACTCAGTATGTTGCATAACTCGCGGTCTTTCTCGATGATTTTGATATTCATCTCCTCCGTCAGTTCGGTAGCCGCCTTGCGGGCGATACGTCCGCCGCCGAAGAAAATAACGTTCTTGATGGCACGTTTGTTCTTGCCCAACTCCTCACGCATGTACTCCATGTTATCTTTCGTACAAACGCAATAGACCATGTCGTTCTCCATCACCATGTCTCCTCCGCGCGGAATGATCGTCTCCTGGTCGCGTTTGATGGCTACGATGCGGTATTTGCCGTGGTTATAGACCCCTGAAGCAAACGTCTGGCCTAAGATCTTCGCGGTCTCACGTACCTTGACGATGCATAACTCCAACGCCCCCTGGCAGAGATGCAGGTGATACCGCATCCAATTGGTACGCAGACTCTCCTCAATCTCGTTTGCCGCCAGAACCTCCGGATAGATGAGGTGGTTCAGACCCATGTTCTCAAAGAACTTACGGTTCGCCGGTAACAGGTATTCGTAGTTGTCAATGCGGGCAAGTGTACGCTTGGCGCCTAACGAATTGGCTATAAGGCAGGCCGTCATGTTCTCCGTCTCGTGAGGAGTAACGGAGATGAACAGGTCGCAGTCTTTCACACCGATATCTTTGAGGTCGTGGATGGAGGTAGGGTTACCTACTTTGGTCAACATATCGTAGTTGGCACTCAGGTCACCCAAGCGTTCCGGATTCTCGTCCAGAAGACTTATCTCCATGTCTTCGCGGCTCAGCAGTTTCGCCAAGTGTGTTCCTACTTCGCCAGCACCTGCAATAACGATTCGCATAATCCCTCCTTATCTAATTTGAGTAAATGATACAATTCTTTGGTGGAACCGTGCTCCACAAACTGGTCGTTCACACCGAGCCGGATGACGCGCGGCGTGTACCCGTGGTCGGCCATCCATTCCAATACGGCACTACCCAAGCCTCCGGCAATAACGCCGTCTTCGGCGGTGATGATGGTCTTGAAGTTCTTTCCTACTTCATGCAATATATCCTCGTCCAGCGGCTTCAACCACCGCATGTCGTAATGTGCAATGCTCTTACCCGTAACCCGTAACCCGTCACCCATAACCCCTTCAATCGCTTGCGCCATGGGGTTGCCGATAGCGCCGATGGTCAGTACGGCGATGTCTTTTCCGTCCCGCAGTTTCACGCCTTTGCCATATTCAACTCCCGTAACCGGTAACCCGTAACCCGTAACCCGTCCTCTCGGATAACGGATTGCCACTGGTCCTTCGAGGCTCTCTGCCAACGTCATCATCTGCTTCAGGTCCTCTGCCGTACGCGGCGCACAGATCTGCATGTTCGGTATCGGACGCAGATAAGCCAGGTCTAACAACCCGTGGTGCGTCGCGCCGTCGTTACCCACGATACCGGCTCTGTCGATACATAAAACGACATGCAGGTTCTGTAGAGCCACGTCATGGATGATATTGTCGTAGGCCCGCTGCATGAATGTGGAGTAGATATTGCAGTAGGGTAGTATTCCGGCTTTCGCGAGACCGGCGCTGAAGGTCACGGCATGTCCTTCGGCGATACCGACGTCGAACACGCGGTCCGGTAGCTCTTTCTGCATGATACTCATGCTGCAACCACTCGGCATCGCCGGCGTGATACCTACGATCTTCTCATTCTTCTTCGCCAACTTCAGCAGTGTCTCGCCGAACACCTCCTGCCAAAGCGGCGGAACCCGTAACCCGTCACCCGTAACCTGTAACCGCTCGCCGGAGGCAACATCAAACTCTCCCGGCGCATGCCAAACGGTCTGGTCGTTCTCCGCCGGCGCGTATCCTTTGCCTTTCTTGGTGATGATATGCAGCACTTTCGGCCCGCGGTGATTCTTGATCTCGCTTAAGATACGCACTAATCCCATGACGTCATGTCCGTCGGTAGGACCGAAATAGCGGATGTTCAGACCCGTGAAGATATTGTTCGGCTGCTTGCTGAACATCGCCTTCAGGTTGTTGTTCCGGCGTAAGATAGCCTGCCGTTTATGTTCGTCCACCAGATGCAGTTTGGCGGCCATCTGATACAGACGCCATCTCCATCGGTTATAGGCCTTGCTGGTTGTCAGATCCACCAGATACTGTGTGAAACCGCCTTTGAGCGGGTCGATGGCCATGTGGTTGTCGTTGAGAACAATCAGCAGGTTGTTCTTGTCCATGGAGGTGTTATTCAGACCTTCGAACGCCAAACCGCCCGTCATCGCCCCGTCCCCGATAATCGCTACGACACTTCGAGACATTCTACTTTTAACTTCTCTCAACTCTAAACTCTCAACT
>JAFVHA010000173.1 GCA_017478035.1 Paludibacteraceae bacterium
CCTTTACCGGTCTCCGGATTATAGTTGTCCGGAATATAGAACTCACAGGATTGATTCCATATGTTCAAGGTGTTGGGGTCTTCACGTACCATATAGGCTTCGTCATACCACGGACGAATATCTGAAGGCAACGTTCCCTCGAATATCTTACTGCCCGAACCGGTGGCCGTCAGATGAATCCATTTTTTCGAATTGCTCTTATCTGTCGATTGATACAGTACAATAAACAGTTTGGCGTCGGCTTGCGACCAATCACCCACCTTATCACTTTGGTTCACATTGACGTAAATCTTCTCGCCTACGGTGTACATACGTGCGCTGAGGCTCAGCGACATACTCATCAAAAGGCCTAATACTATATATTTTGCGTTTTTCATATCGTTGCCCTCCTTATTGTTCGATCACTACATCGTTGTTATACACCACTTTGATTTCTACACGGCGGTCGCGACTCATCTCTTCGCGTTCGTGGTCTTCATTCGGGATTCTTGATCCGTGTCCTGCGGTGACAATACGGTTCCTGTCAACACCGCGTCTCGCCAGATAGTTGCGTACGGCACGTGCACGGTTCTCGGACAGAATGTCGTTATACAGGTCCTGACCTTCCGAAGAGGCGTGGCCGTCAATCATGATTTTCGCATCGGGAACACGATTCAAGGCTTCTACAATCGAATTGAGGTAGAACTTGGCCTTGTTGGTCAACTCATATTTGTCGAAAGCAAAGTAAATCTTATTGAATTTCTCTACTTCTTCCGCTACTTGCTGAATATGAACCGGAACAACCGTATCCTCCTCTACTTCCGCCGTTTCCACCGGAACAATTGCAGTGTCTGTGCGGGCAATGAGAATTGTATCGGTGCGGTGTACATAATTGGTATCGCGTACCTCACGCGTGAAATGCTCGAAATAGTCTTCCATCTCATGCTTGTCCGGTTTGATATAATGCCAGTGAACACCTATTTTGAGACCGACCTCCCAGGGGTGCGAAGCACTCGCATTGGTGGTGGCATAGGCACCTTTGTATTCGTTCATAAATGTGAAGGTATCGTCGCGCCAACCCAGGTCTTGTTTTTCCGAACTGTTGGCGTTGTTCATAGAGATATTGAAATAACCTCCCAGCAGCAGGTCTATCTGTTTGGTTAACGGAATAAGCGTTCCCAAATCAGCGAAGAAAGCTACCTGCGGACGGACACTCAGCGTGCCTTTTGCATTAGGAGCATCCTTATAGTCTTTCTCTCCAAACTCATGCATGTCCGTCAGCGTCAGGTTCCATTTGGGGTAAAAACCCGAATGCTCGATCTTACCCTCCATCACTTTGTATTTCTTCGATACCGAGAAAGAGGGCGCTACACCGATAGCAGCAAAGATACCGGCTTTCCAGTCGTCTTTGCGCATCTGGAACTGAAGCGAGATAGGAATGCCCAAATTATGAATAGTCTCCCGTTCCCGCCATACGTTCACTTGCGAAGTATGGTCATAGTTCGTCTCATAATCGGTATCCGTCTGGCCTAACCACTGGTACGTGCCGCCAATATGCGCAAACGAGGTGTAATTGGTGAACCAAAGACCGGCTCCGACACCCCAGTTGGGATGGAAGAAATAGGCGTATTGCAACTGTAGCAACGCGCTGAACGAACCATTCACATGGTTCTCGTCACCTTGTAAACCATACCCCAGACTACCGTATCCAAGACCGACATGTGCCTCGATATAATGCCCGCGGCGGTCGGTGGAATCGGTCGGAATAATTACCTCACGCTGCTTGGCAACACTGTCCGGAACGGATTGAATAACTTCCACGGTGTCCGTTACCGACCGGTAAACCGTGTCGTTGTAATGACGGATAATCGTGTCGTTTTGAGCGAATAAAGGCATCTGAACCATCAGTGCCAATAAGATAATCCACTTGTTTTTCATGATCTGTTAACTATCTTGGTAGTCCCTTTGGGAATCGAACCCAAATCTGAGCTTTAGGAGAGCCCTGTTCTATCCATTGAACTAAGAGACCATTATTAGCACCTACTCGGAAACTCTCCGTATTCCTCGAAGGTGTAATTCAGGAAATCATTCATCGGTTTGCCGGCTTTGGCGATATCTATGATAGTGTCGATGAAGTCCGGTGCGCTCACCTGTTCATCGGTCAACATCGTGCTAAACGTATAGGCCTTATGCTTCAACCACTCCGCATGTTTGAAGTCCGGATCAAAACCCGCCGGCACTTTTTTCAGCCCTCCCCACAAGGTATCAAAATCCTGCCCGAAATACTTCTTCCAAGTCGGTGCCTCCATGATAGTCTCCACCTCCTCGTAGTTGGCCTCAATCTCTGTACGCAGGGCTTTCAGCAACTCTTTGCCCGGATCCCAAATACCGCCGGCGAACATACACTCGCCCGGTTGTATATGCACATAATAACCGCCGCGCATCGAGTGCTTGCCCCATGTGCGGGGTTGTCCCGGAACTCCGGAAGCAGGGAAACAACCGAACCACTCTTTATACGGTCGTTTGTCATGACTGAAACGAACGTCGCGGTAGATGCGCCATATGCAGTCTTTCGGTTGCAGCACCGCCAAAGAGGGGTCGAGTTCCGACAGACGCTTGATATACTCCGCGGAGAACTCCACGAAGCGCGCGTAGCACGATTGGTACCACTCCTTATGTTCGGCGAACCACTCGCGGTTATTATTCACCGACAGTTCTGTCAGGAATGTAAGGATTTCATGCA
>JAFVHA010000174.1 GCA_017478035.1 Paludibacteraceae bacterium
ATTGGATGCCAGGCGGTTTCCGCCATGCAGACCCGTGCATGAGCATTCCCCGACAGCATAGAGACGCCGGATAGAGGACTGTCCGTCCAAGTCCACTTTGATACCTCCGCACATATAGTGCGCGCAAGGTGCCACAGGGATATAATCCTTGGTGATATCAATACCTATGCTGAGGCATTTGGCGTAAATATTCGGGAAATGATGTTTGGTCTCTTCCGGATCCTTATGCGTCACATCGAGGCATACATGGTCGATAGCGTGAATCTTCATCTCGTTGTCGATAGCGCGTGCTACGATGTCACGGGGGGCAAGCGACAGACGCGGGTCGTATTTCTGCATGAATTCTTCGCCGTTCGGCAGTCTCAGAATACCTCCGTAGCCTCGCATGGCTTCAGTGATAAGATAAGCCGGATGGGTCTCTTTGGGGTTGAACAGACTTGTGGGATGGAATTGCACAAACTCCATATCTTTGACCATTCCTTTGGCGCGATAGACCATCGCGATACCGTCTCCGGTAGCAATCTCGGGATTGGTGGTGGTCGCATACACAGCGCCTGTACCACCGGTAGCCATCAGCGTGATGCGGCTCAGATAGGTGTCGATCTTCTGCGTTTCCGGATTGAGGATATACGCTCCGTAGCACTCGATATCCGGCGTGCGGCGGGTTACCCGTACGCCCAAATGGTGCTGCGTGATGATTTCCACGGCGAAATGATTCTCCAGCACATCGATATGGGGATTGTTTCGCACGGCTTCCATCAGCCCGCGCTGTATCTCCGCGCCGGTGTCGTCGGCATGATGCAGGATGCGGAACTCCGAGTGGCCTCCCTCACGGTGCAGATCAAAAGCGCCGTCCTCTTTTTTATCGAAATGAACTCCCCAGTTCACCAGTTCCTCAATCCCTCTCGGCGCATTGCGAACAACCTGCTCAACCGCTGCGGGATCGCTTAACCAGTCGCCGGCTACCATCGTGTCGTGGATGTGCTTGTCGAAATCATCTACGAGAAGATTGGTAACGGATGCAATGCCTCCTTGCGCTTTGGCCGTGTTGGCTTCCTCCAGCGACGTCTTGCAGCATAAGGCAATCGTGTATTTTCCGGCGCGTGCCACTTTAAGGGCAAAACTCATGCCTGCCACACCTCCGCCGATAATCAGAAAATCGTACTTTTTTACCATGGTTATTACTGTTCTGTACGCAGTTGCGCAC
The DNA here is from genome assembly GCA_017478035.1 of Paludibacteraceae bacterium. Taxonomy (GTDB): domain Bacteria; phylum Bacteroidota; class Bacteroidia; order Bacteroidales; family Paludibacteraceae; genus Colicola. The sequence continues at coordinate 1,208 of JAFVHA010000174.1, forward strand.
TTTTGCGCTGCAAAAGTACTGCTTTTTTTTGAATTATGCAAATTTTCTTCAATTTTGCACTCTTTTTGGCTCGTTTTATGATGCTTTGCATAGCGAAAAGACGCTAAACGACGCTCCGCGGAATTTTTTCATGGCGTGCAGGCAGGCTTTGGCCGTTTCGCCGGTTGTTATCAGATCGTCCACCAATAAGATATGTTTGTGATACATCTGCTCCGGATGATTGACGGTGAATGCCTCGGATACATTTTGCTTGCGTTCGTCTCCTTTCTGCAGCGCCTGTTTTGGGGTGTTTCGCGACCGGACTACATGCGTGGTGTCAATCGGAATACCGGTTACGTCACTGATCCCCCGGGCAATATATTCCGATTGGTTATAGCCGCGTTCCCGAAGGCGTTTTAGGTGGAGCGGTACAGGTATAATTATGTCGATTCCATCGAAGAAATCCGCGTATTGAAACTCCAATGCAGCCTGTCTTCCGAGGAAGTAGGCTATTTCCGGTTGGTCCGCATATTTCATCTTGTGTATAAGGCCTTGTATGGGAGTCTCTTTTTCGTAGAACAGGAAAGCTGCTGCGCGGTTCAGATGCATCACTTTGCTCTCGGTTAGTGTCATCTCGGTGATGTTTTGACGCAACGTATCCTGCTCCGTTCGGGGCAGGATACGTAAGCAGTCCGGACATATTATCTCCTTGCTTTGCTCGCCGATATACTTGCCGCACATCCGGCAGGTATGGGGGAAGAAAAGGCTAAAGAGTGACACCGTTCTTGAAGATAGCTATCTCGTGATAGCCGTTTTTCTCATTGTTGGTCTTGCTGCCGTTGGCCACTTCGATCACATAGTCCGCAAAGCGTTTTGCCACTTGTTCCATCGGTTCGCCTTCGGCGATAACGCCGGCGTTGAAATCAATCCAATTGGGTTTGTTGTGGTACAAATTGGAATTGGTCGAGATCTTCATGGTCGGCACATAGGTACCGAACGGTGTACCGCGACCGGTGGTGAAAAGCACCATATGGCATCCGCAGGAAGCGAGGGCGGTAGATGCTACAAGGTCGTTACCGGGTGCAGAGAGCAGGTTCAGACCTTTCACCTGCAATCGCTCGCCATAAGGCATCACGCCGCGTACCAGCGATGCACCGCATTTCTGGGTGCAACCGAGTGCTTTGTCTTCCAACGTCGAGATACCGCCGGCTTTGTTGCCCGGACTCGGGTTTTCGCCTACCGGCTCTCCGTGACTCAGGAAATAATCCTTGAAATCATTGATGAGCGAAACGGTCTGGTCGAATAGTTCGCGGTTGGCGCAGCGGTCCATCAGAATCGTCTCTGCGCCGAACATC
>JAFVHA010000175.1 GCA_017478035.1 Paludibacteraceae bacterium
GCGCTGGCAACCTCCAAGGAGGTGATCGAAGAGCAGTACGGCAAGGAGTATGTTCACACGCGTCAGTATCATACGAAAACCAAAGGTGCGCAAGAGGCGCATGAGGCTATTCGTCCGACCTATATGAATGTGCTTACGGCCGGTGACAACCGCGATGAGCAGCGTTTATACGAGCTGATATGGAAACGCACCATCGCTTCGCAGATGGCTGATGCGCAGAGCGAACGCACCACGATTGAGGTATCGGTACACGGGTCGAAATATGCGTTTGTGGCTAACGGCGAAGTAATTACTTTCGACGGTTTCACCCGCGTCTATGTGCAGTCCACTGATGAAGAGAGCGAGGAACGCCGTATCTTACCGGCGATGGCCAAGCGGGAACGCCTCAGACTGAGCAATGCAGAGGCGGTGCAGACATATGCCAAACCGCCGTACCGTTATAATGAAGCTACGCTGGTCAAGCGCATGGAAGAACTCGGTATCGGTCGCCCGTCCACCTATGCGACGATCATCGAGACCATTCAGCATGTCAAATATGTTGAGAAAGGTTCAGTACCGGGTGTCAAACGCGATATAGCTATTCTGACACTCAAGAACGGCATGGTGAACGAACATACCAAATCGGAGATGTACGGCGCCGAGACGCAACGCCTGATGCCGACCGACTTAGGCGTTATTACCAATGATTTCTTAGTGAAACATTTCCCGTCAATCCTCAGTTACGACTTCACGGCGCATGAAGAAGAGCAGTTCGACCGGATTGCCATGGGCAAAGCGGATTGGATAGAGAGCGTGGACACGTTCTACAAGACCTTCAAACCCTTACTTTCTTCGATTCCATCGGGAAAAGTGGACGGTCGTATGTTAGGTAATGACCCTGTATCGGGACTGCCGGTGATTGCCAAAATCAGCAAGATTGGTCCGTGCGTACAGATAGGCGATGCGGCGAACAGCAAACCCCGTTTCGCGAGCCTGAAGAAAGGTCAGTCTATTTTCTCCATCACCCTCAACGAGGCATTGGATCTGTTCAAGACGGCGCTGCCCTACACGCTCGGGGAATATGAAGGCAAAGAAGTGACGGTAGGCGAAGGCAAATACGGTCCGTACGTCCATTTCAACAAGCTCTTTATCTCTATTCCCCGCGGCAAAGACCCGCTGAAACTGACGATGGCGGAAGCTATTGAGTTAATTGCGCAGAAACAGCTGGAAGGGAAGCCGCTGCATGAATGGGGTGACGTACAGGTTCTAAACGGTCGGTACGGTGCTTATATCCATACGCCGGCAGGCAATTATCAGTTACCGAAAGGCACGGATGCGGTCGCTTTGACGGAGAGCGAAGTACGCGAAATAATAGCAAAAAATGAGCCTGTTCAGGCCGGGAAACGTACTTTTAGACGAAAAAGTGCAAAATAATTGCTAAAAAATTTGCACAATTCAAAAAAAAGCAGTACTTTTGCACCCGCTTTCGCAAAACATCTTCGAGAATTCACGCAGAGAGGAGATTGTTTTAAGGAGTAAAGGAGGGCTGGGTTCCCTGCTTTAGGACTAATAAAACAACGTGCTCTCAAGGGATTCCGAGGATTTGCAAGAGCAAATCCGAGAAGTAGCGCAGTTGGTAGCGCACTACGTTCGGGACGTAGGGGTCGGGTGTTCGAGTCACCTCTTCTCGACAAAAGGATGGTCTAACGGCCATCCTTTTGGATTATAGGGACTCAAACTACCCGTGTTCTTAGCCCTTCGGGCACGATTATTGCTACCGGCAATGAGCGAGTCACCTCTTCTCGACAAAAGGATGGTCTAACGGCCATCCTTTTGGATTATAGGGACTCAAACTACCCGTGTTCTTAGCCCTTCGTTTATATCTGTCGATGGGATTAGAGTTTGTAACGAATGGCGAAGCCGAGTTTCCAGTCAAAATAGCTGAGGTGCGTGGAACCATTACCTTTCCCTGCGCCTAACACAGCACCGTCTTCACCCTGGAAGCCTAAGCCATATCCCGGACGGAAATCGAAGGCGAGTACTAACGGTGCTGCATCGAGATCGTATGATACGCCGACTGCTGCATTGATACCGAACTTACCCATGATGCCTTCCTTGGCCGTATTCTCAAGAGCGGAAACCAAGCCTAAATTGATACCACCACCGGTGTAGATTTTGAAGTTAGCCGGCAACTCAAAGTGATACAGCACGTTCGGGTTGATGGTGAAGTCATACAAGTCTGCCTTGCCGTCGGTGTAAGGGATCTTGTTACCTTTGTAATAGAGGGCACCTGATCCGCAAGTTAAGCCAACTGCGAGGTCTGCCTGCAATGCCAAAGCGTCGCTGAACCAATACTTGTAGCTGAGACCGTTCAGACCACCTACGATACCACCGATCTCGTGTTGTGCACTTGCGCTAACAGTTACCATCAGCGCTGCTGCCAAAATTGTGAAAAATTTCTTCATAATTGTAATTATTTATATAGTTTATTAATTATATGTTGATTATCAAAATCGGCTGCAAAGGTACTACAAATATTGCATATAC
>JAFVHA010000017.1 GCA_017478035.1 Paludibacteraceae bacterium
AACCTCCGTTTGGGGATTGCGTAGTATGCGGCTTGGGGAGCCGCGTAGACAACTAAAAACGCAGGCTATAATCCAGCCTACGTTTTGACCTATTGGCAAATACATACCTCAAAACAGCCTACGTTTTGACCTATAGACCGATTTTTTTTGTACCTTTGCACGCAAAATCGCATATATATGATTCTTTATTTTTCAGCAACAGGAAACAGCCTCGCCGTTGCACGACAACTGGCAGAACGGCTGAACGAGCAGCTCATGCCGCTGATTGAAGCGGTTCAGCAGGACTTGACGAACGAGAAACGTATCGGTCTGGTCTTTCCGACCTACGATTTTAATCTGCCACCTGCTATGCCCGAAATGATATCACGATTGAAGATTTCTCCCACATCTTATGTCTTTACGGTCGTCACATGCGGAAGCGCGGCTGGCAACTGCATCTGGGTGTTACGTCGCATTCTGCGCGAGAAAGGTATCGAACTAGCATATAGCCACAAAGTGAGTGTGCCCGATAATAGTGCGCTGGCTTTCGGGCGTAACCCCAACAAACAGTTGGGTAAGTTCGAACGCGTGCCGGCTCGCATGGAGCAAATTATCAGCGAACTGGAGGCTGAAAGCCACATTCTTCATTACAGTTGGTTTGGTCTCCTTTCATGGCTCCTTGGTCGCCCGGCAATAGAGAGAGGAATGATTCATTGTCTGGGTCCGAAAGTGATTGCCGACAAGTGTACCGGTTGTGGCACTTGCGTGCGTGTTTGCCCGATGGAGAACATCCGCCTGACGGATAACAAAGCCATCACAGGGGATCATTGTACCGTGTGTCTCGCCTGCGTTCATGCCTGTGCACATCAGGCTTTCCGTACAAACGGTCAAGATGTTCGCAAAGAGCGTCAATACCGCCATCCGCAAATCCAACTGAAAGACCTGCTTAAAAGATAGATAAATGAATCCTATTGACACTACAAATAAGTGCAGCCACTTGCAACGCAATGATATACTATTTCTCTGCCACGGGCAATATCAGCATAGCAAGTATTACAAAAAAGGATGAATATAACTATAGACCAGTTTCGTGAACGGATGGCATCGGACGAGCCGATAGTGGGTGGCTCGGACTTGCACATGGTGTTCCATAAATACTCGCAGGAAGCCCTGCGTATTACCGCCGAAATCAACGGTTCGTACCACACGCCGGAAGAACTGCGGCGGTTGTTGAGCGAGTTATGGGCGATAGACGTGCCGGAGTCGTTTGGTATGTTTCCGCCGTTCTATACCGATTGCGGCAAGAACACGCATGTTGGCGAACGGGTGTTCATCAACATGGGCTGTAAGTTCCAAGACCAAGGCGGTATCTTTATCGACGACGATGCCCTCATCGGTCATAACGCCACGCTTTGTACACTCAATCATATTCCTGATCCGGCGCAACGGGCAGGCATGATAGCTAAACCCATTCATATCGGCAAACGCGTGTGGCTTGGCGCCAATGTGACTGTCCTGCAAGGTGTGACTATCGGCGAAAACGCCATCGTTGCCGCCGGAGCGGTAGTCACGAAAGATGTCCCTGCCAGCGCCATCGTTGGCGGTGTGCCGGCGAAAGTGATAAAGATGATTGACTGATGAAAATTGAGGAAGCAATAATCGACGCGAAGCGGAGAAACTGCTTTCGCAGGTACGCCATCATGTCGGATGGTCATGGAAAGACGACTGGCAGGTAGAATTTGTGTAATGTTATGAAGAAGATAGTTATTATAGACGGTGGACCTCGTAAGACGCGGAGCATCTCCCGTTGAAGCGGGAGAAAGTCCATGACCGCTCCGCCTAAGAGGGAAAGAAGGCTCGTGAAGCCGGTAAACGAATGGCAGAGAAGATATTTTAAGCACTTTCCGCGAAATTGGTAAAAAGTTCCAAAATCTGCGTAGGTGATATATCAATAAAAAACAGTAATTTTGCACCGAAAATCAAATAATATATTCATTAACGTAAATAATTAAAAAACTAAAAACGATATGCAAAACTTTGATTATCAGACCCCGACACGCCTTATTTTTGGTGAAGGCGTAGTAGAGAAACTGCAGAAAGTAATGAGCGCTTTCGGCAAGAAAATCCTCCTGACTTACGGCGGAGGAAGTATAAAGAAGATTCCGGCTTTCAGAGGTAAAGCAGGCAGTTTGTATGAGTATGTGCGTGAGGTGCTCAAGGATTTTGAGGTGGTGGAACTGAGCGGTATTCAGCCGAATCCGAAATATAATCCTTCGGTATTGGAGGGTGTGCGGCTGTGCAAAGAGCACAAGGTGGATGTGATCCTCTCCGTCGGCGGCGGAAGTGTGCTCGATTGCTCGAAAGCGATTGCTGCGGGCGCTTGTTATGAGGGCGATCCGTGGGATTTGATTTCGTACAAAGTGAAAGCGCAGGCTGCTCTGCCGATCGTGGATATTATCACGCTGGCGGCGACGGGAAGCGAGTACGACTGCGGCGGTGTGATCTCCCGCACGGAGACCAACGACAAAATCGGTTATCTCGACCGTCATCTGTTCCCTGCTGTTTCGTTCCTGGATCCGACGTACACGTTCTCGGTCAGCCGGAAACAGACCGCAGCCGGTATTGCGGACGCGATGAACCACACCATCGAGCAGTATTTCGTGGAGGACGCGACACTGCTGAATGACGGTTTCTGCGAGTCGATGCTGCGCTCGCTTATGACGAACGGCCGTAAATGTATCGAGAACCCGGAAGACTACAAGGCGCGCGCAGAGATGATGCTGGCTTGTACGTATGGTTGCAACGGCATTTTAGCATTGGGAAACAGCGAGAGCGGTTGGCCATGTCATGGAATTGAGCACGCTTTGAGTGCTTATTACGATATCACGCACGGCGAAGGCTTGGCTATTATTACGCCGCGGTGGATGAAGCATATTCTGAACGAGCGCACCTTGCCGCGGTTTGTCAAATACGGCATCAACGTCTTCGGAATCGATGCTTCGCTGGACGAATGGACGATTGCGAATAAGGCGATTGAGGCGACATATGCTTTCTTTGAGTCGATCGGCATTCCGATGCACCTGCGCGAAGTGGGTATTGATGACAGCCGCCTTGACGAAATGGCACATCATATCGCTGTAAATGAGGGACTTGAGAACGCTTATGCGGCGTTGACTGAGAAAGACATCAAAGAGATTTTGGTGGCAAGTTTGTAAGATGAGAAAGTTTTTGATTTTTGCCTTTGTGGCGGTTATGTTGGCGGCTTGCAATAAAAGCGATAAGAAGATGACGAATGAGTTGATTACCCGTATTGCGGAGATTGAGGTGAATGAAGGGTATCTGGATGCGTATCTCGCGGCGGCACATAATGTGGGAACGAAGTCCGTGGAGAGTGAGCCGGGCGTGATCTGTATCTTCCCGATGCAGGTCAAGGACTCGCCGAACACGATTCGCATTTTGGAGATTTACCGCAATGAGGAGGCTTATCAGGCACATTTGCAGACTCCGCATTTTCTGGAATACAAACAAGGCACGCTGCACATGGTCAAGTCCCTGCAACTCGTCGCTACCGAGCCGCTTGCACCGGAAGCTATGCCGCTGATTTTTAAGAAACTATGAGAAAAATTATGACCCTTGCTTTGGCTGTATTGCTGGTTGCATGCAGCCCAAAGCAGAAGACAGAAACAAAAGATATGAACCAACTTTCATTTACAACGGAACAGGCGGCATGGATGAGTGCCATCGCTTGCGATGAGGCTAAGGGCGATTTGATGGCATTGGAGTCGGCTATTCATAATGGGTTAGAGGCAGAACTGACGGTTAGTCAGATCAAGGAAGCACTCTCGCAACTCTATGCTTATACGGGTTTTCCGCGAAGTCTAAATGCCTTGGGCGTGTTGCAGCGCGTCATCGGCGACCGTCAAGCGAAAGGTGTGAAAGTTCTTTTGGGCGAGGATGCGAGTCCACTTCCAAACGATTACGATGCACTCAAAGAAGGTACACGCGTGCAGACGCAACTGGTGGGCAAGGCTTTTGAGTATGAGTTTGCGGAAGCAACGGATTATTACCTGAAGGCGCATTTGTTCGGAGATATTTTTGCCCGCGATAACTTGACGTACGCTGACCGAGAGTTGGTGACCGTATCTGCGTTGAGCGGTCTCGAAGGGGTGGAGCCGCAACTCAAAGCACACATCATCGGCGCACGCAATATGGGTGTGACCGAAGAACAACTGCAAGGCATTGTAGTTGCTCTCGCGGCGAATGGTCTTCTGAACGAAGCAGGAAGGCTGGCAGGATTGCTTCAAACGGAATGGCCGCAAGGCAAATCGAATGATGCTTACGCGCAGTATTTCGTGGGACAGAGTTTCTTGCAACCGTATTTCGGCGGTGTGGCGAATGTGACATTCGAACCGCGTTGCCGCAATAACTGGCATGTTCACCACGGAGCGGTTCAAGTGCTGATCTGCGTGAGCGGCAAGGGTTGGTATCAGGAGTGGAACAAACCCGCTGTTCCGCTTACTCCGGGAACGGTGATTGCTATTCCTGAAGGCGTCAAACACTGGCATGGAGCCGCGGCGGACTCGTGGATGCAACACTTGGCAATCCATACCCAAGAGCAACCGGGTGCCACGAACGAATGGCTTGAGCCCGTTAGCGACACGCAATACAATAATTTAATAACTCTA
>JAFVHA010000018.1 GCA_017478035.1 Paludibacteraceae bacterium
ACAAATGGAAGAACAGAAAGAAAAGTATGATGGATCGAGTATTCAAGTGCTCGAGGGATTAGAGGCGGTGCGTAAGAGACCGGCGATGTATATCGGCGATATCTCCCTGAAAGGTTTGCACCACCTTGTTTATGAGGTTGTCGACAACTCGATAGATGAGGCGCTCGCCGGATTCTGCAACGAGATAGCCGTGCATATCAATGAAGACAACTCCATTACCGTTCAGGATAACGGTCGTGGTATTCCTGTGGACATGCACCCGAAGGAGCATAAATCGGCGCTGGAGGTCGTAATGACCGTGCTGCACGCCGGCGGTAAGTTCAACAAGGACAGTTACAAAGTGTCCGGTGGTCTCCACGGTGTGGGCGTCAGCTGTGTGAACGCCCTTTCGAAGAAGATGCACGTCGAGGTCTATCGTCAGGGCGCTATCCACTGCCAGGATTATGAGAAAGGCAAGCCTCTGGCTCCTGTGCATACGATTTCCGAATCGGAAGCGACCGGTAACTGGGAGCAACGCAAGACCGGTACGTTCGTGCAGTTCTGGCCGGACGATTCGATCTTTACCGAGACCGTGTATCATTGGGAGATACTGGCAAACCGTATGCGCGAGTTGGCATTCCTGAACGCAGGTATCAAGATCGTGCTGAAAGACAAACGTGTCATCGACGCAGAGGGTAACTGCAAGAAAGAGGAGTTCTACTCGGAGAAGGGTCTGAGCGAGTTCGTGCGTTATATCGACGGAACCCGTACGCCGCTGATCAGCGAGGTTATTCACCTGAACACCGACAAATACGGAACGCCGGTAGAGGTGGCGATGATCTACAACACCGATTTCAATGAGAATGTACACTCCTACGTCAACAATATCAATACGATTGAGGGCGGTACCCACGTAGCCGGTTTCCGCGCTGCGCTGACGCGTGTGATGAAGAAATACGCGGAGGAGAGCAAGATGCTCGAGAAAGCCAAACTCAAAGACAAAGAGGGCAACTCAACCATTGACCCGAATGATTTCCGCGAAGGTCTGACGGCCGTTATCTCCGTCAAAGTGGCGGAACCGCAGTTCGAAGGTCAGACGAAGACCAAACTCGGTAACTCCGAAGTGGCCGGTATGGTCAGTGCGGCAGTGGCTGAGGCACTCCAGAACTACCTGGAGGAACATCCCGATGACGCGAAGAAAATCGTGGAGAAGGTCATATTGGCGGCGCAGGCACGTATAGCAGCACGTAACGCCCGTCAGAGCGTGTTGAGAAAATCCCCGTTGAGCGGAGGCGGGCTGCCCGGCAAACTGGCGGACTGCGTAAGCAAGGACGCAAGCGAATGCGAGTTGTTCCTGGTAGAGGGAGACTCGGCAGGCGGTACAGCCAAGACCGGTCGTGACCGTGTACACCAGGCTATCCTCCCGCTCCGCGGTAAGATACTCAACGTCGAGAAAGCAATGGAACATAAGGTGTTCGAGTCCGAAGAGGTACGCAACATCTTTACGGCACTGGGCATCACCTTCGGAACCGAAGAAGACCCGAAGGCACTCAACCTCTCCAAGATACGTTACCACAAAGTGATCATCATGGCCGATGCCGATGTCGATGGTGCCCATATCGCAACTCTTATTATGACCCTGTTCTTCCGTCATATGAAAGAGGTGATTGAGCAAGGCCATCTGTATATCGCCTGTGCTCCGCTGTACAAGTGCTCCAAAGGCAACTACAGCGAGTACTGCTGGAACGACCAGCAGCGTACCGCCTTCATCCAGAACTACGGTAACGGCGATGAGAAGCAGATCAAGACCCAGCGTTACAAAGGTCTCGGTGAGATGAGCGATGAGCAGCTCTGGGAGACCACCATGGATCCGGCTCGCCGCGTCCTCAAGCAAGTGACAATCGAGAATGCCGCAGAGGCAGATCGTATCATCGCGATGCTCATGGGTGACGATGTAGCGCCGCGCCGCGAGTTCATTGAGCAAAATGCAACCTACGCCAACATCGACGCTTAATGAAAGTAGCAGTTTATTGTTCGGCAAAAGACGTTATTCCTGAGGAATACCTGTCTTTGGGAGACCAACTGGGGCAATGGCTTGGTGAAAACGGCCATACACTCGTCTATGGCGGTGCCACAGGAGGTCTCATGAGCCGTACAAGCAATGCTGCCAAAGCGTCAGGGGCGTACGTGATAGGTGTCATCCCGCCCAGGATCGTTGCTTGCGGCCGTAAGGCGGATAACTGCGATGAGTTGTACCGGGTGCTGAATATGGCCCAGCGAAAGCAGCATATGAGAGACCTTGCCGATGTGATCGTATGTCTGCCCGGCAGTTACGGAACGTTGGACGAGATGATGGATGCTACTTCGTCAGCCATTGTCGGAGAACACCACAAGCCCACTTTCGTGCTTAACTACAAAGGGTTTTACGACCCTCTCAAGCAACAGATAGAGCGAATGCGCAGTTTGCACTTCATTCCGGAACAGGAAGCTTACAAACCTGTTTTTGCGGATACGCTTGAAGAATTATACGAACTTATAAATCAACTATCATAAATCATAAATTTCTATTTTTATGAATCTATTCACAGCCAGATTGACCGGTAAAATGCTCTCGACGGACGCGTTCGAGAAAACCGTTAGTGAAATGCAAGCTCGCGTTAAGCGCTGGCGCGCGATTGAGAAATCTCCGGAATTGGCGGAGTACCTGGAGTTGAAGAAAGTCGTTGAAAGCAGCGATTTTCAAGACCGCAAAAAGGTACTCGTCAACCGTAAGTACAAAGATACCGACGAGGGGCGTAAGATGTCCTCGTATGACCGTCTGGTGTCTTCACGTGCCATCCGCAGATACAAACAGGCGTTGAAAGACGAGGAGTTTCAGGCCTTTCTTGCCTTCCGCGAGACGGATGAGTTCCAGAAAGTTAATAGTGTCAAGGAATGTCTTAAGTCGAGCGTAATGCGGCGTTACAATATGCTTTACCATTCCTCTTATTTCAAGAATTATCTCAAGGTGCAGAATTCGCAAGAGTTACGGCAACTGGCCGCCTTGGAAGAAGAGATCAAGACCGATGATTTCCAAGCCCGTAATGCCTTGTGGGCGGATTCCAAACGTTGGGAGCACTCGGCGGATTACAAGGTGGAGCAACGTTATTTGGAATTAGCCAATTCGGATGATATCAAATTCTTCTATACCCAGCGCGAAGAAAAAATTGACTGGGCAGAGTTGTTCCGTCCTTCCTTTGAAGACCATATGGAGTCCGGCGCGAACTGGAAACCCGGCTTCGGTTATGCCAACCCGGCGATGAAGGACGGTCACTCCCGTACCACGGAACGTCAAGCGTACGCAAACGGTAAGAATGCTTTCTTTGTGGACGGTCGTCTGGATATAGAGACTCGTGAAGAGAGCAAGAAAGCTGTGGCTTGGGATGAGAAAAAAGGATTCGTAGAGCAAGTGTTCGAATACACCTCGGACGTTATAAACACCAAAGCGATGTTCTCGCAAGAATCGGGTATGTTCTCTGCCAAAGTACGTACTCAAGGTGTTGGTCACCATTTCTTCGGTCTGACAACCGGCAAGCCCAACAGCCCCATGATCGCTTTGTATCACTATAACGGGAAAGAGCATCAAATGGGCATCGTCAACGGGACAAAGACGCAAATGGTTCCTTTAACAGGAGTGCTGCGTTCCATGTATCACGTTTACTCCTTCCGTTGGACGAAAAACGAGTTGATATGGTACGTTAATAATATGGAGATTTTACGTTTGCCTAACCGTCTGCCGAAAGAGGCGATGTTCTTCTTGGCACAGAGCTGGTTGCCTATCAACGAGAAAGGCGGCGAGGGCAAGTTGAAAGTGCAGTGGGTTCGAGCATACCGCAGTGTTGACGATTCACCTTTGGCACAAAGAAACGCATCCGCCGCATAAAATGCAAAGTAAGCCATGTTCTTGATTGCCGGGCCATGTGCCATTGAGAATAGGGACTGCATCTTGCAGACAGCAGAGACGCTGAACCGTCTGTGCTATGAACTTGGGATCACGTTGTATTTCAAGTCCTCTTTTGACAAGGCTAACCGGACCTCCGCTTCGGAACGCGGAATCGGGATGGAAGAGGGACTGCGTATCTTGCAAGAGGTGAAAGAGCAATTCGGTTTGCCCATTGTGACGGACGTCCATGAGAGTTATCAGTGCCGTCCGGCATCGGAAGTGGCCGATGTGCTGCAGATACCCGCCTTCTTAAGCCGTCAGACCGATTTGCTTCAAGCTGCAGCTTCCACAGATCGCATTGTGAATATCAAAAAAGGGCAATTCATGGCACCGTGGGATCTAGGCGGCGCGATTGCCAAGATAGAACAAGTGTCTCCCGACGCAGCCCGCAACGGACGCATATGGTTGACCGAACGCGGTTCTTCCTTTGGTTACGGGCGTTTGGTGGTAGATATGACCTCTCTCGTGGAGATGCGACGTTTCGGATGCCCCGTCGTTTTTGATGCGACCCATTCGGTGCAGCAACCCTCGACACAAGCGGGTATCACGGGAGGCAACAGAGAGATGGTACCGTACCTGATGCGTGCGGCTTTGGCGGTTGGTGTGGACGGTTTATTCATAGAGACCCATCCAGAGCCGGAGAAAGCCATCTCGGATGCCGCCAACCAGATACGGTTGAGTGATATGAGAGCCCTGCTGCAACAAGCACTGGAGATAGACAGACTGACTAATTCATAATTGATTTTTAACCGGAATAACAATGGAGCCAACCATTACCATTTATTGCAAGAACACGCACACCTATCATGAGGTGCCGCGGGGTATTTCGCTTATTGAACTGAAAGACCTTCTGCATTTTCAGTTGCCCTATCCGATTATTGCCGCACATGTGAATTACAAGGTAGAGAATCTCACATTCCGACTCTACAAGCCGAAAGATATAGAGTTTCTGGATGCCAGCTCGCCTTCGGGTATGCGTGTGTACGTGCGGACTCTCGGCATGGTGTTGGCCTGTGCGGTCAATGAGTTGTATCCCAAAATGGACTTGCGTGTAGAGCATCCTATCAGCAAAGGTTACTACTGCACGCTCCAATGGCACATAGACAAGACTACCGAACCGGAAGACGCCAAGGAGCCTCCGGTTGTTACACGGGAAATGGCTGAGGCCATCAAACTTCAGATGAAGAAGATTATAACGGAAGACCGTCCTATCATCGAAGAAGAGAAGCAAACCAAAGAGGTTATCCGTATGTTTGCCGAGCGGTATAACAACGAGAGTTCCATCTTCGAGACGCTGGGCAACCCATATTGCCGTTATTTCCGGATGGGAGACTTCATTGATTATTATACGAATGTCCTCCTGCCCAGTTCGGGATATATCAACCTCTTTGATATAGAGATGTTCAAAGACGGTCTGTTACTGCGTATTCCGAACCGGCAAAACCCGACGGTATTGGAAGACTCCATTCAGCAGGAGAAGATGTTCTCCATTTTCCAGGAATACAACCGATGGAACAAACTGCTGCATATCAATAATGTCAATGATTTCAACATTGCCTGCAAAGACAAGAAATCATTTGAGATGATTAAGTTAGCCGAGGCGCTGCACGAGAAAAAGATAGCGCAGATTGCCGATGCTATTGCTGAGAAACGCCCAAAGATCGTATTTATCAGCGGTCCCAGTTCCAGTGGTAAAACCACTTTCTCCAAGCGTTTGCAGATTCAATTACTCGTAGACGGAATCAAACCCGAGGTGCTCTCCATGGATGATTATTTCGTCAATCGTGTGGACACGCCGAAAGATGAAAACGGGGAATTTGATTTCGAAACCGTGAAGGCGGTGGATCTGCCGTTCTTCCGTCAACAGATGCACGAATTGCTGGAGGGGAAAGAAGTGGATCTTCCTACCTTCGATTTTACGATTGGCGAACGTGTCTTCAAAGGTCGTAAACTCAAACTGCAGAAAGACTCTGTACTGGTGATCGAAGGCTTGCATGCACTCAATCCGTGCGTCTTGCCGGATGTGGACAAGAATCTGACCTTTAAGATCTTCGTATCGGCGTTGACGACCATCAATATTGACAATCACAATTGGATTCCAACGACCGATATTCGTCTGCTCCGCCGCGTGGTACGCGATTACAAATACCGCGGTTTCTCGGCGCAGGAGACCATCGCCCGTTGTCCGAGTGTCGTCCGCGGCGAACAGAAATGGGTGTATCCCTTCCAGGAAGAAGCTGACGTGATGTTCAATTCGGCTCTTATCTTTGAGTTCGCGGTACTGAAACGGCATGCGGAGCCGATTTTGTCTGAGGTGCCGAAGTACTGTGAAGAATATACGGAAGCACACAGGTTGCTTAAATTCCTGCAATACTTTATTCCGATTCCGGAGCGCGAGATTCCGCCTACCTCCTTCCTTCGCGAGTTCGTCGGTGGTTCGTCCTTCCGTTACTAATGGCATACTATTTGTTGAAGTTGTCCATATGAGAAAACATATTTGTATAGTCTTTTTCATGATGCTCGTCACTACCGGTGTATGGGCTGATGATACGATAGAGGTGGCTCAGCGTCCGAATATCCTGGAATCCATGCCCAATGTGGAAGTGCTTCAGGATTCGGCCGTAGCACTGCTGTTGGAAGGCGTGAAAGGAACGCTGGACTGGGTGGAGATAGACGGATACCGCGTACAGGTATATTCGTCGAACCAGCAACAGTACGCCAAATCGGAAGCCTTGGATTTGGAGAGCAAACTGCAGGAGAAGGTGAGCCATACTATTTACGTACAATATATTCCGCCTTTCTGGAAGGTGCGAATAGGAGATTTCCGATCCTATGAGGACGCCAAAGAGTACAAGAAAATCTTCGTTCAGCAGTATCCGGACATGCTCGGGGATACATATATTGTTCGCGATAAAGTGAAAGTATTACAATGAATCTACAGGATTTTCATAGTAAGCCGGAGGTTACCAAAGCCATTTCTGCTTCGGTAGAGCAAGTCTTGCGTCAGATAGGAGAAGACCCGCAGCGTGAGGGGCTTGTGAAGACTCCGCACCGGGTGGGCGAAGCATTGCAATTTCTTTGCAAGGGTTATAATGAAGACCCGGAGGCCATTCTCCGCTCTGCGCTTTTCGAAGAAGATTACCGCCAGATGGTGGTGGTCAAAGATATTGATTTCTATTCGCTCTGCGAACATCATATGCTTCCCTTCTTCGGCAAGGTACATGTGGCCTATATCCCCAACGGCCGCATCACCGGTCTCAGTAAAATAGCCCGGATAGTAGATGTTTTTGCACGTCGTTTGCAGGTTCAGGAACGCCTTACCACCCAAATCAAAGAGTGCATTCAAAAGACCCTTGACCCTCTTGGCGTAATGGTCGTGATCGAAGCGGAACACCTGTGCATGCAAATGCGCGGCGTACAGAAACAGCACGCCATGACGGTCACTTCCGATTTTACAGGTGCTTTCAATCAAGCCAAGACACGTGAAGAGTTCATGAAACTGATTAAAGGATGAAGCACACCAAAAAGGAAATAATCAGTAACCTGTTGTTGCTCTTTCTCCTTCTCTCCGCCAATCTGTATACCCTCTTTTTTGCCGACGCCTTGTTTAATGGCGCCATGGACCGGGTGTGGTATATATTGGTGGCGGCATTTGGATATTCGGCGGGCTTGCTGCTTCTCAAGCAACGGACCTTTTTTATCATCGCGGGCATCGCACAGATGACGGTGCTTCCCATCGAGGTCAGTAGTTTGTACCTCAACGGCCAACCGGTAAGCATGCCCTATATGCACTGGATCATTTCCACCAACAGGAATGAGGCCATGGAACTGCTCTCATCGGTTGGATGGGGCGTGTTGGCGGTAGTGATGGTATGGTGCCTGTACGGATGGCTCGTGACCTGTATTCCGCAAAAGAAAATGATTCAGATGCCCAGGAAATGGGTAGCATGGAGCATTCTCGCAACGGAATTGATTCTCTTAATGGCCCTTCACGCCTCCTACTTGAACAAAGAATATACGGCTCCGAACAAACGCGTTTATGCCGGAATATATGCCTGGTCGTTTGGCATGCGTATGGGACAAGTCTTCCCTTATGATATCTATCTGCAGACTTTCCGCGCCGTCAAGCACCAACGGGAGATAGATGGGATAGTCTCCTTGTCGGATTACCGATTCGGCATCACTCCCCGTCCGGATACGGACTCTGCCATCTATGTGCTGGTGATAGGAGAAGCGGCAAGATTTCATAATTTCAGCTTGAACGGTCAGTACGAACGAGAGACCAATCCGCGGCTCTCGCGTCAACCGAACCTCATCTTCTATACCCATGCCTATGCGGAAGCGAATGCCACCGACCTGTCCGTACCGCTTATGCTCACCCGTGCGACATCGGAAGATCCGACGGTAGCTTATCAGGAAAAGACCGTATGCGGCGCTTTTCAGGAGGCCGGTTATCCGGTGGCTTGGCTGAGTGCCGAGTCGGATCCGATACGCTATTTGCAGCATGTGTTGCCCACTTTGGACACCACTTGGATTGCATCCGGAGAGGTACTGGACGAAGCCTTGTTCGAACCGTTCGATGGCCTTATCCAAGCAAAAGAAGGTACTAATCTGATTATACTGCATACCAAAGGAAGTCACCTGAATTATCAAGACCGTTATCCTCAGTCATTTGCCCTGTTTGAGCCTTGTCTTAAGCCCGGAGACTCCAACGGTGCGTTTGATAAAGAACTGATGACCAATACCTATGACAATACCATCCTGTACACCGATTTTATACTGGATTCGCTCATACAAACCCTCTCGGCCACCCAACGTTGCGCATGCCTTATATACATGCCGGATCACGGAGAGAACCTGTGCGACGACGAACGCAAACTGTGGGTGCATGGTTCGTATGAAGGCAGCGAATGGGAGTACCACGTTCCTTTGATTGTATGGTATTCCGACTCCTTCAAAGAGCGATATCCGGATAAAGTGGTCGCCTTACAGGCCAATAAAGACAAACAAGTGTCTTCCCAAGTGCTGTTTCACACCTTATGCGATATGGTTAATCTTCATGAGGTGGTTGAGAGTCATTACAGTCTTTTTTCCGACAGTTTGACTGAGATGCACTCTATCCGTGTTCTTAACGGGAAAGGAGAACTGATAGAACTCTGACCGGGACCTTTAGGTCCGTTTCCCAACCAAAACAGGCATATAACGGTTTGCCAAATAAGCCATAGGCAATAAAATCACGAACGTGCTTATCCAAAGTACGAGGCAACCAGTTGTCGTTTCGAAGAATGAAAGCGGGATACGGAATAGAACCGCGATGCCTTTGATGACGCTGAAGGCCGGAATATGCAAGCAGAGTATGAGCAGTGTATTCTGGCCGATGTGTTGGAATAACCGCACAAGCCACCCGCCTGTTTTCTCCAGGACAAGCGAAATGGACAGCCACAGGCCTACGGCGGAGAGAGCAGTCACATAGTATAAACAGGGATTTCCGATGATACTGTCGCATAGCTTGATATCCCCGTTGTAGGTGTATCCTATCCATAACCCTGCCAATGAAACGGCCAAAACAATCAATAATACTTGCATGCTGACACCGTTCATTCTTTCTTTAAAAAATGTCTTGTATTCTGCGCCGACGGCATATAAAGGCAGGATGATACAGGCTGCTGAAATACCCCATATCCAGTTCTGTTCCAAATAAGCAAGAACACATCCGACTCCCCCTACCGCCAGAATAACTATCCACCGTAACCATTTCCGCGAGATACGGGCAACGATATAGTACATCCACTCCAAGCTCATCATACAGCATAAGAACCAAAGAGGGACATTTTGAGACAACTTATCCGCCCTTCCGTACAGCATTCCAACTAAAGGTTGCCACCACGCTATGTCATCATCGGTCGTACTGCCGTAACGCGAAGAAACAAAGAACCAGAACACCCATGTCAATAAGCCCCATATTACGTAGGGAATCATCAGTCGCAAGGTTTTCTTCTTAAAGAAATCCCGGGGCGAGAGAGAGGTGTTTGTAAACAGTCCGGCTACAAAGAAAAAGGCAGGCAGGCAGACCATATATGCCGCCGTTTTTATTTCCGGCATCAGTTGGGTATGAAACAGCACCACCGCCAAAATGGAGAAGGCTTTCATCGTATCCACCCATCCTATTCGAGAACCATCTGTTTGCCCCATCTTTATTCTTTTTTATACACCAACGAAATGATTATATAAGGTAGTGATAAGGTGAAATAGGAAATATCGCAATGTGTGGAGAAGAGTGTCACCGGTTCTTCCATGCGCCATATGACGCCCAATTGCGTAAAGAGCATGAAGGCAAACAGGAAGAGGGCGGTAATGGCTGCGTAACGGCGAAAAGTCATTTTGGGATAGGCCACACCCATTGCTACCAGCACCATCACACCCAATATCCATGGATTACCCGGTGAGGTCTGGGACATAAACGGGTTGCGATGGAAGAACACCCAATCGGCGGTGTCCCATAGCACGTAGGGCATAAAGAAGAACAGTACTACGGCAAGCGCAATGCCGATGAACCCTGTTTTCTTTTTCCAGTTTGTCTCCAACCAGGGTCGGAAAAGGTATAATGCGAGAGGAATGATGGCACTAAGCCGCGTCGAGGCTACGCAACCGGAGATGATGGCCAAAAGCCACCATTTATCTTCCATCTTGATGGGATAACGGTGAATGAACAAGATCACGGAGCAAACCAGAAAAGCATTGCTAAGCCCGTCACTTCGCGTAGCAATCTCCCACCAATAGGCGGGGGAGATACACAGGATCAACAATGCCGATAGCAATACGTTCCACGAACGGAAATAGTAATACAACGAGCCTGCGAAAACAAGCAAACAGAATGCTTGCAGCCACCCCACATCGCCCATCAGCCAAAACGGTATATTCAGATAATGCCACAACGGGAACGGTGAGGCAAAATGGAACTCGCTCACGTGCGTATGTACGCCGTATGGGTAGATCCCATGGAAAAGGGCATCCAGGAAATAAGTGGTGGCCGACCATCGGTCCACTTGGATGGACATCGGGTCGATTAAAAAGACAGACAACCCTACCAGCACAACCCAACCGGCAATAATAACCACCGACAGATTACGCGCCATACGCTCCGTAATATATATCCGTATCTTCTCTCTGTATAGCCAGAAAAGTCCTGTCGTTACGAGCCCGTAGAGTATTCCGCACCAAACGGGATGAAGTCCTATCCGCGGCACGTACTTGCATACGAAAAACAGATTCGTAGCAAGGAATAACAGCCATTGGATGGCACAAGGTACTATTGGGAATATCTTCTTCATGGGAGCCGTGTAAATACAAATCTGACTAACAAATAATTGATCGGAATCACAATACAATATACCAAAAGCGGTGCATATATTGGACTGAGACCCAACCACAGGAATAAGTTGAACAGTCCCATATGCATCAAATAATTGACAATATGACTGCCGATGAATCCGCCGGCACGATACATGGACATGTCCCTTCGGAACGTGAAGCGCGAACTGAGATAAAAATTACAGCACAGACTGACCACCCAACCGATCGTATAGGCAATATTGACGTTGATGAATAACCGGCATAGCAAATACACGCCGTAATGGATCGCCGTGGCAATCACTCCGACGATGCCGAACCGTATTATTTCCTTCCAGTTAATCTTCATAGTTGCCTTCCTGCAGGTCACGAACTGCTATTTTCATTATTTCTCCGGCTCCCGAATGCACCAATACGGAATCTCTCGATATCAGAGACGGGGCACAGATACTGCGGGTAGCATCCACAATACCGTTGATGCCCGCAAGGTCCAACAAGGAGTAGAAAACAACATCCGACGATACGTGCTTGGCCTTGTTTGCATGCAGGGCCTCCGTCTTTTGAGGATGAAGGGCGGCATACTCATCCGAGTACCAAACCAGCATCGGTACATGGTACTCCGCTTCCGATACCTGATACGAACTGTGAAGCGATAGTTTTCGCGCATCATCCCAGAAACTCTCCCCGTGATCCGATATATAAACCATCACAGCCGGACGGTGCAGACTATCCATATAAGCGGTGAGGCTGCTTAAGAAATAATCGGTGTACAGTATCGAATTGTCGTATGCGTTAATCAGCTGTTCTTTGTTTTCCTCCGAGATCATGGTATAACTTGCCGCGCGGCCCAATATAGGTTGGTAATAATCGAAAGCAACCGGCACACGGTGCTCATAGCGAAAGTGACTGCCCAGTGAATGAAGTACAAAAAACTGCATCGTATCGCGTGTTTCGGCTCGTACCTGATCAATCATCTGCGCATCATAATTGCCGTCAATATCAAAATCTTTGGCATACGAATGAGCGTAATCGCAACTCTCGCTGATACGTTCGGTGATGTCAAAAAGAACCTGTTTGCTTATATAACCACTCCAGAAACCTGCTTCCTGAAAAGCCTCCGGAAGCGATTTCTCCGTATAAGCCACATCGAACGAGTCCGCGGTGGCACGGGTCAGAAGAACCGGCACGGCATAAGCGGTTTGATTGGCCTGCGTATATACGGCATCGAAAGAAATCAGATTTTGTATCCCGTCCAAACATGGCGTCGTATTCCGCTCATAACCGTTGATGCCGAAATGGTCATACCTCGCCGCTTCGCCGATGACCAGTACCACCAACTCATCCGAATGACCCTTAACCGGCTGTAGTCCGAAGGAGAACGTCTCCACCTGTTTTTGGAGTTGTTTGACACGCTGATGTCGCTGCATCAGGTGGTAACTGTGAATATACAGGTTATACGGGAATATCTTGTAGAATTTCATTTCCACCAGCTCTACAGCCTCAGCCAGCGAGTCTTTCACCGTCCTCTCCTGATGAAGCCTCTTCAATACAAACATCATGGCTCCGACGCCTCCGATGAAGAGTACGACAGTGGCCCCTATAACCACCTTTCGGACAACAGGGCCTACCAGATAACGGTTCTCCACACGGCAGGCGAGAAAGGAATAAAGCACCCATAGCAGCATCACGCCCACACAGGCAGGCCATAGGGATGCCAGCAGTTCCATGGTTTCATGAGCGTTGGTCTGCAAAATATTCTGCAAAAAAGGAGCGGATGCGGATTGTTTGTTGAGATACAGACTCGCTATGTCGATAGGAAAGAAAAGAAAATTAAATATGCCTTCAATAATAAAATACGTCCGTGCTTTGAGAAATAAGGCAGGTAGCAGCAGGCACACTACCACCACACCCAAATAGGCAATTTTCTTCAGCCATGAATAGGATAAATCGGCCGCCAGGAATAAGGCAAACAGGATAGGAATCAACAGCAGAGCGAAAAGAATCCCTATACGCAACCCGGTTTTTATTCTTTCACTCATCTGATAATCATTATTTTAACTGCTGCTTTGCCTCCCTTGGTATTGCATAAAGCGGTATAAATACCGGGCGTAGCTCTCCGTCCGTCCGGCAGTCTCACATCCCAAACAGCCGTACCGCCGTTACTGCGTGTCTTGCATACCAGATTACCTCCGCTGTCCACGATATTCACTTCGCTGTTATCCATCAGATTGGTGATGGCTACGTATCCTCCGTAGTCCGGTCGCACGGGATTCGGGAAGGCATAAGCACTCTTCATGTCCTCTTCCGGTTCGCTGGAATCACTCAGGTACGATGCAATACCGCGGTCTGTACCCACAAACACTTCGCCCGTCTCCGGAACAATAGTGATGGATTGGATGGCATCCGACGGAAGAAGGGAGTTGTTCTCCGTGAAATGAGCAACGGTGATCGTATCATCTTCTATCACGTACAAACCGGATCCGGCCGTACCGATCCACATACGGTTACCGCCGTCCACAGCCATGCAGTTAATCGTCTCTTCGCCCAACAGATAGTCGCCCAGACCCGTACCGTCATTGCGGGGAATGATGATGCGCTCGCACGCGTTGGAGGTAAAGAAATCCACAGAAGACGGAATAGTGATGATACCGCTCTCCGTGCCAATCCATATACGGTCATTATGATCCTGCGCCCAGCAGTAGAAATAATCCCGGGTGATGGTCGTTCCTTTCTGGTCCACGAACTCCGAGCGTATCGCGATACGGTCATCGGAGCGAACGGTAGGCGTACCGCCGTCGTCCAACAAGACGATACGGGGTTTGTATCGTTGGTCCATGAACCATTTATACCTACTGCCACGACGATCCATCCAGATGCCCTTTGGCGTGTACAGAACGAGTTTCTCACTGCCCTCCTGATAGTTTAATCCGGTCCATTTATGATCCGGTGTCATGACATGGAGTACCTGACCCAATGAGGTGGCATTCAGCACCCAAAGATTATTGTTCTCATCCATCATGGCGCCGTCTGTACGCACGTAGAACTTCTTGTCTTCTTCTTTGATGCTGGCACTTGCCACACGTAACGTACTGCCGTTCTTTCCGTCGGTATAATGCGTGAGTGTACCGTGATTGATCTCATATACGCCGGAGGTAAAGGTGGCTACATAGAAATGGTCCTGATCATTGTTATCCACCGCGATGCTCACCGGGTCGTAGGCCACATAGCCGTCCGGCGTGACGAAACTGCCGAGTCCCCAACTACTCCAGTTGCCGTTGCTGCACACATTCATTTTCGGCAAGCGCATGAACTGGCTCGTCCATCGTCCTCCGACCGTCGAATAAACCAATCCGTGAGCGGAGGTCAGGAAATAGCCGAAGTTACTGTTAGGTCCGTTCGGAACAAAACGGGTGTCTCCGCCGGTTCCCAAACGTAAAATGCCGTTATCGCGCTCTGCTCCCCAATACTCGCCGTTGCTGTACACGGCATCATTGAAAACATACTGATTGGTCAAGCCCGCCAACTGATAATCCTCCGTGATGCGGAAAAGACCCTGACCGCTGATGTACCCTAACAGCTGGTTATTCGAACTGCGAATCCAGTCGAACGTATTGGTGAATGCTTTCTTCCAACTGCCGCCTTGTCTGCTGTATAGCACGTTGTCTATCAGGATATGCAGTCGGTTATTGAAGGCCGCAGCATGCGTGAAGGTGCCGGTAGGAAGAGTGGTCTTATGCCAGAAATGATAGTCGATGATGTTATCCGCCAGGGATGCCGCATACATAAAGCGGTCATCGAAAGCGTACAGACTGTCGTTCATCTCCACCATCGCAAGCACGTTCACGTCTGAGGCGTTATCGCCGATATAATAGGTGTCGCTCACCTCGCCTTTCTTCGTATTGATGGCCAAAATACCGAAACTCATTGCCAGATAAGACCGTTTCGAACCGGCCAAGATGGCATGAATCTCGGTGGATAACGAACTGGCTTTCATGACTATATCCGGCATCTGGAGTACATACCCGTCTTCGTCCAACAAGTCAATACGTCCGTCTTCGTAAGCGATGATCAGCCGCTTGGAGTTCTTGTCATAAGCGATTTGCGTAACCGTACTTCCGTTGAGACCGGAGGCTTTGCTCAGGTAATAAATCTGATCCTCTGCGCGCTCCACGTAGTAGAGTGCTCCTTCGGTGCGGGCGTAGATACGCGTAGGCGTATGCACGAGTTGTACCGGGTTGCGATAGGAGAAATGCAAGGTCCATTGCATGATAGACCCCAGACGCTTGCCGTCTTCGTCCACCGTGCGGTCGGTGCTTTCGGGAGTCGCATGCGAATCATATTCTGCCAAGCCGCTTCCTGTGCCTACGAACACCGAGCCTTTCGCATCCGCAGCCAAGGAAAGCACGGCATTAGAAGGCATGGTGGAATTGCCGGTGGTGTAATGGGCAACGATCTCCGTTGCGGCATTATTGAGCACATAGACACCCAAGTTCTCTGTACCCACCCATATATTTCCGTCCTTGTCTTCGCATAACGCATAGATATTCAGCGATGTAACGGGGTTCTCGCCGTTGTTGTCATACACGTCCGGTTGTACGATCGCATCGGAGGTAAAGAAATCCGTACCGGCCTCTATATACGCTACGCCGATGTCGGTTCCTATCCATATGCGTCCGCGGCTGTCCTGCATCAGCGCACGCATCTCCGTGGGCTCGAAAGTGCGGCCGTGCTGGTTCGTCCATTGTGTACGACGTATATAGCGGTCGTCGGAATCATCCCATCGCGTGCCGTGGTCATCCAACAGGTACAGGAACGTATTATACCGCGCGGTTCCGAGCCATTTGTAATCAGGGTTGGTGCGGTCGATAAGCAAGGTGTTGGGGGTGTATAGCGCCAATCCGCCGTTGCCGTCCTGCAAGGTCACGGCATGCCATTGGCCCTCTGCATCCAGGCATTGCAACTGGGAACGGCTACCCGCATTCAGCATCCATAGATGGTTATCGTTGTCGAATAGTGCCCCGTCCAGACGGGTGTAGGTGTCTGGGTTGCCGGAGGCTACCAGAGTGTTGTCATCTCCCGCCACAAAATGATGAACCACCTGGTCGCTCTTGAACTCATACAGTCCCGTGCCGTAACTGGTGACGAAATAATGACTCTTGTCCAGCGGATCCACGGCTACGTTCATGAAGTCCAGCACTTCCTTGCCCGTCCGGCTCTTGATAGTGGCCTGGTCGATATTCGTCCATCGCTCTCCGTCGTAGCGCATCACCACTCCCGGGTTCTTAAACCGGTCAGACCATCGTCCGCCGTTTACCATCCATACGTTGCCCTGAGCAGCCTTCAGACTGTATGCCACATTGTTCAGCGGTCCCTGCGGTTTGTAGGTAAGATGCTCGGACAACATATCACGCACGATACCGTCTCCGCCGCCGGCCGACCACTGGCTCATGCCGTCGTCATAGTATTTGCCTTTGTTGGGGTCGGGCTGAATACGAGAGGAACGTTTCTCGCGTTTCCAGAATGTATAATCCACGATATTGTCTTTCCGCGAGGCGCAGAAAAGGCTGTCGCTCGTAAAAGCGTAAATACTGTCTTTCGTCAGTACCACATCGATCACTTCGGTCTCCTGACCTCCCGGACGCAACCAGTAACTGTCAATCAGTTTGCGTTCATCCAGATTCAGTGTCTGCACACCATATGGCGTACTCAGATAGGCAATACGACCCTCGATGGTACAGTTGTTGATCGTCTTGCGTTGCGTCATGTCTTTGTCGTACAAATCGCCTATGTACCGTATGCCGGCGGCACTCAGCAGGTCAATCTTTCCGGTGTAATAACCGATCACCAGCTGCTTTCCCGTCGCGTCATAACTGATACAGGTGACGCCAATACCGTTCATACCCGGGAAGTGGGTCTGAAGGGCTTCTGTCTGCTTGTTGACGCTGTATATATTCCCGTCCGACAACGCATACACATATTCGTCCGACATCGCTATCTGCGTCACGTTATTGTACGCCAAGTGGGAAATCCATTTGCCTGCCATCACCGATCCTACCGGCATCAGGCATAACATCCACACGATTATATTTCGCAATCTTACCATGTAGCAACTTACCGATTTATAACAACTTAACCAACTCTTTCAGTGCCCGTGCCCGGTGACTGATACTGTTCTTGACAGAAGCAGGCAGTTCGGCAAAAGTGCGGTCATACCCTTCGGGAATAAAAAGAGGATCATATCCGAAACCGCCTTCTCCGTACTCCGCGGTAGCTATCCGTCCGCGCACCACACCTTCCACCTGACTGACGGACGGCTGCCCGCCGTCCGCGGAGAATCGTATCAGCGTGATCACCGTGCGGAATTGGCATCCGCGATTCTCGTTTCCGTCCAGTTCCCGCAAGGCTTTCGCCCTATTGGCAACAGGCTCTCCTGCCCATCGCGCCGTATACACACCCGGTGCACCGTGCAGCGCATCGATCTCCAGACCCGTATCATCCGCAAAAACGCCATCGATATCCGACAGGGAAGACCTCTTGCCGGAGATCCAGTCAGATACCGTCTCTGCTTTGATCCGGCTGTTCGCTTCAAGCGTACTGCCCGTCTCGTCTATCTCGGCCTCAAAACCGATGTCGCGCAGACTGAGCACCTCTACGGACGGCGGCATGATCTGCCGCACTTCGGATAACTTATGATCATTATTGGATGCAAAAACCAACCGCATACGTTCTCTTATTTGTCACTTTTCATTTTCAATAATATCTTCAGCGCCGCCGAAGAACTGATCTCCGGCTGTTCGTCCAGCAGGGCATCTACGGATTTGGCTACGTCTGCGCCGCGGAAACCCAACTGTCCCATGGCATCAATCAGATCTGCCCGTAACGAATGTTCGGCTTTCGGTTCGGGAGCCGGTTTGGGCGTAGGTGCAGCCGCTTTGGGCTCTTTGGGCTCTTTGCGCTTGGGGGCGTTGAGTAACAGCAGTTTGAGCACGTGAGGCAGCGTGTTGGCCGGACCCCATGCCGCCATGCCGGCTTCCCACACCAGGGTATCCGACTGCAACGTGCCGTTCTTCACCAGTTGCGCCAACTCCGTCTTGTTAAAAGGACCGGCCTGCTGACCGTTCACCAACACGTACACCGCCATCTTTTGTTCCGGCAACTTGGGAGGTGTCACTTTCTTGGGCTGCATCGCCCTGCTCATACTCCTGTATAGATATCCGTATCCCATAAAAAACCTTTGCGGCTGCAAAGGTACTACAAAAATTGCATATATGCAAATTTTTGCGCATTTTTATTTTATCTCGTCATACGTAAAGCCGCGTTGCAGCAGAAATCGCATCCTTTTTTCTTCACTGTCAGACTTGCGTTGGGCGATTAAAGCCTTCAGATTAGCTTTGTATTGCGTCTCGTCAATCGCATTCATGGCATCGCTGATGGCGGATGAAGGCAGATGAAGGGCTTGCAAACCGGCACGGATCTTGACACGTCCCCATGCCTGGAAAGCCACTTTGTCATGTACATAGGCTTGACAAAAACGGGCATCATTCAAAAAGTCCCGTTCATAGAGAATCTCCTCGATTTCATCGAATAAATCCGAGGGTGCTCCCCACTCTGTAAGCTTACGTCTAACGTCTGCGGCACAGTGCTCCGAACGCGCACAATACGCCTCAGCTTTGTCAAGCCATTCGGCCTTCGATAATTCGCGGTTTGCCATACATGTCATTCGTTATGTGTGTATCTTCATACCCCGTCTCCGTCATCAATACCTGCAGTTCCGACGGATAGGCTTCATTGATCTCCATAAATAGATGCATACCCAAATGCAAAGAAGCAATGCGTCTATAGAATAAGAGCGGATCTGTATCCGGCACAAACAAGGCCGTATGCGGTTCGAAGGCCAAAACATTCGGTCTCATCGAGTTTTTTTCGCTTTCTGTGATGTAGGGAGGGTTACTGACAACGATGTCAAAAGGCGCGAAAGCCCCGCATTTATCGGAAAAAATATCCATCTTTCGGAAGTCCACCTCCACTTCATTCCGCTGCGCATTTTCTTTGGCAACGCCTATCGCCTCTTCGGAGATATCGATACCACTCACCAGCCAATCGGGATGCTTTTTCTTCAAGGCGATCGCAATACATCCGCTTCCTGTTCCGATATCCAAGACTCGTATAGCGGCATGATCGGTCTGTATGCTGTATGCTGTATTCACTCTCTCCACCAACTCTGCCGTTTCCGGTCGCGGGATAAGGGTCGCGGGAGTCACTTTCAAGTCCAATCCGCACCATAAAGTATGTCCGAAAATATACTGAATAGGCTCAAAATGCAGCAAACGGTCTATTATTGTTTGCATATTCGGAATATTTTTTGTACCTTTGCAGCCGCAAAGCAGTTGCGTGCGGCTGAGACCCGTTGTTTCTTCCGCTATCCACCACGCCAACCCCTCCGCTTCGTCGGACGGATAAACGGCCCGTAGCTGCGATGCCATATGTTGGATGATTGAAATCACGGCACAAAGGTACAACAAAAAAATGAATTACGCAAATTATATCGCACATTGTATTGAAATTGCCCGTCGCGGCGAGTATTTTGTAGCGCCCAACCCGATGGTGGGTGCC
>JAFVHA010000004.1 GCA_017478035.1 Paludibacteraceae bacterium
GCATCACTCAACGTGAAACCGTCCACGATGCTATGCTCTGTATTGATCATCGCCACCACGTGCGCCGAGTTATTGGCAAAGCCTTGCGCACCGCCCACACCGGTGATGTTCGCCGAGATGATAGTCTTGGTTGTTCGAGGGTTACGTCCCTCGGTGTCCGTGCCCGTCAAAGAACCCGGATAACCGCCATACAGACGCATGTGACTCTCCACACGCAATGCGGCCGTACGGATATTACGGTCGAGGTAGTTACCCGGACCTACCGTCGTTACCGTTCCTTCCTTGACAAGGAACTGCACATGGTCGTAACGCACCGAGTCACCTGTCGGTTGGAGGTTATCATCAAACTCAGGCAACCAATAATGGTGATTATCATGCTCATCGTCCTTGAGGTATCTGCGGAAATAGGAAATCGCCTCGCCCAAGTCTCGCGCCGGTGTCTCCCATGAGTTACCCTCATGTGTCTGGGGTACGAATTGGCCGATACTATCATAGACACCCTTACGTTTCGGGTCAATGAACAGCGTCGGGATCACACTGTCGGGATGGTGCAGCAAGGCCTGGCGGCCTTCTACGCCCTGCGGAGGCATCAGTACATACGTGATCGGGTCCGGCTTACGCACCAACGCGCCCAAAGTCGATACCGGCTCGTATGGGTTCGTTACTACACCATAATCCGTGTGCGCATGCTGCAGATACCACGATACATCCTTCATCGCCGCATTCCACTGGACACCCTTCTGGTCCAAGGCCGAATAGGTCGTCAAGTGCCATAGACGCGGACCCGGGATCTGAACCGGATAGATATGCTGGAATACTCCGGGGCCATACAGACCCACGTTATGCTCCTCGTCCGATACATTATAATTGATACTATCCCACTTATTCGGATCCACCGTCGGCTTGAAGAAACAGCAGAAGTTACCCGTCGAACCTTTCGTCGGCATATTGTTCTTCTCGAGCGAGAAGACCAACTCCTTCCTCACACCGGTCCAGTCGGATATATCATGATTCATGAACGCCGTATGGTAAACGAAGATTTCGAAGCCTGCGGCAGCAGCTCCTGTTTTCTGACGCACGGAGGCAAACTGAATATCATTGTTTGCATCGCATCGGTTGCCCCAGAAGACCGAGTTGAAGATCATACCACAGTTACGGATATAGATACCTCCCGAACGACCGTGCCGGCGACCGTAATAGGTCACATCTGGACCGCAACAGTCATTTCCCGTCACCGTACAGTGGTTGACCGTACCGCCTTCGGCCAGGTAGATACCGCCGCCCTCGGCGTTCGCGGTATTATTATTGATCACGCAGGCCGTTGCAAAAGGAGTACAGTTACTGATTGTATCAATTGCCGCTACCCCGGTCGTCGGATATTCGTCGCTCACATGATTGATCATCAGACCACCGCCGCAACGCGCCGCACAACTCGAGATATGACTATGACCGATCGAACCGCCATGGTCGATACATACACCGCCTCCATAACCTTGTACCACACCTACACCGGCAGATTGGCAGGTAATGATATAGCAGAACTCTATCTCACCACCGCCATCGCAATAGATACCACCACCTCGCATCGTTGCACAGCAGCGCTCCACCGTACAGTTGCGCAACTGCGCGTTGCCTACCATATATACACCACCGCCATACGCCGTATGCTCGCGTATGATAGTGTTGCGGCTCGATGCATTACCCGACGAGATGACACATCCGTCCAGCGAAGCAGGGTAATCCAATGGTTTGAAGTGATCCTTGAACCCATCATCGGACACAGTATACTTGCCGTTCGTAGCGAACCATACGACGTGATACGAACTGGCAGGGAAAGCCGTGTTATAGCGCCCGCGAGTAGGGTCAAACTCAAACGTGGGCTTGCCCGACGAGTGGTTCCCGGATAAGATCGTTTTGTGCCGTAAATCCCATTGCGAGGCGATTTCTGTACCGGAAGTGGTACCGATACCGGAAGGATCAGACCAGTTCTCGCTCACTTTCTTGCCGTTCGACATGATACGGTCGCCCGGCTTGGATTCCGGTGCATCGGGGTTAAATCCGCCATAGACGTGGATGCCGGCATAAATCTTGAACGAAGTATTAAGCATCGAACCTCCTACACTCTCCGTAGATTCGGTAGGCGTATATGTACCCGCTGCGATATAAACCGAACCAGACGTCAAGTGGTAGGTTTGCATATATTCGTGCAGGTCGTTGATGGCATCCTGCACGCGGTTTTTCGCCGTTGCCCAGGACCTGCCGTTATTGCTATATGCGCCATCCGGATGGACATAACGAATCGTATCCGTCTGCGCATGCATTAGCACACACATACAGGCGGACAATATTGTTAATATATAGCGTTTGGTTCTCAACTGTCTATCGTCTTTGTTTCCGATTTATTCTCCAACTGCGAGGAGATATTAAAATTAGCCCGTAACCACGGTACGAAGGGCGAATCCGTATTGATACGCAGGTTCAGCGTCGGCTTGTATTTATTTCCGCTCGTATTGGTCTGCATCTCCATTTGTAAGGGAAAATAATCTCCCGGGGTACTTCCTACCGTATAGGGTATGGTATAGAAATATGCCCGTCCTTCCCACCATAATCCTTCATCTGACGGCCGTATCAGGCGCACGGTATCGCCCGCTGTCAAAGGTTGTGTGGCTACCACGTTCTCCATCGGTTTGAAGCAGTAGGCATTGCCTGTGAACAGGTTACAGGCCGCCATATTCGTCAAGCGGATACCGTTCGCAGGCGTCACTTTGTCAATTCGTTTATTCTCATCCACATTCCATGTGATATCCACCTTCGCCGCTACGTGATAGAGCATCAATTTAATATGCGGCACTTTCTGATATGTGCTATTGAACGATCCGTAATACGCGCCCGACGTCTCATAATTATAGGGTGTGGAATAGATATTGGGCAGGTTGGCCTTGGTGGCGGAATCGGCCGTAGAGAACTTAAGATTCCTCACCTGGTCTGCTGTCGTGATGGATGCGAACGGCGTATTGAATACCAACTCATTGGGCGATGCGATGGCAAAGACCTCACCCGCAAATTTCTCCGAAGCCAAGAGCAGATCTACCTCCGCGTTATACTCAAATATACTATCCCCATTCGTCTGCAATAGTCCGAGATAGCGTTTCGGGGTCCATTCTTCCTCCAAAGGTTCCAGATGCTCCTTATGCCAAATAGACCATGCCGATCCATCGTATTTGAGCACAAAGAAATAAATATGGCGCGGGAAAGCAAAATGCTCGGTTGTTCCGGGATCGCCAATTACCCGTCGGCCGACTGCCCGATAAGGCATATTATCCTCTATCGGCAAGGTGATAGAGACAGGCATAGCCTCCGTGGACAACAACTCCGGGTCGTTCTCCATCGCTTGCCGGCATCCGACAGCCAGCAGCATTAATCCTATGTACAACCATGCCTTTTTCATTGCGTTTATCCCGTTATCAATTCCTGGGTTGTTCCGGATTTCCAATCGAGCGTCACGGTGACACCGACCTCCGCATCCGTCGTTCCCAGAGAGCCGTCATCCTTGATATACAGTTTGATGATCTCCATCACACCCGCCCGAAGCGGTTTGGGGAAACTGAACTTGGTCTCGGTGATAGTACCGTCCGACAAACGCGTATGCGCCGTCAGATGCCATAGACCGTCATCGGTATCCGTAGGTTTTTTCTTTTCCGAAGCCGCAGGTGTGGATGGTTCACGTGAGGGGAAAGCCACTGCCGCATAACACTGATCTGTCACTTTCTCCGCACGTATCATGCTCGGGGAAGTAAAGGTATATACACTATCCAACACATCAAAAGCGGAAGCCAAGCCATCCAGCGTAAACTGCTCTATGACAGGATTGGAAGTAGTGGTCGAGTCCTGCACAACCAACGCAACTGCACAACTCACCATATACAAATGCACGTCAAAAGACATGTTCTCATCCTCCTTCATATGCATCGGCAAACGGGCTGTATATACCGCCGTGCGATGCGAAGGCAACGTGTCCAGAGCCTTTTGCGCCACACGCAAGGTGCTCGCATTGTCTCCGCCCATCAAATACACATTCTTATTATCCGCCATATTGACCACGGCAAGATGCTGATAGTCCTGACGGGGTATCGTCAGGGTATAGGACTTGCGGGTCGCATCAATAATCTCATACTGACGGTGCTTTAGTTCGTCGGTTCCATCCAAGGAATAGAAACGCATATCCAGATCATGGGCTTGACCGGAAAAGATGGGTTCGGACCATTTCTTGAGCGCTGCTGCGATAGGTTTCTCTACTTCCGACGACAGTTTCTCGTCAATCGTCATGTTGATCTGAGTGGTCAGACGAACCTGATAACTGACGAGATAATCGGTTTCGGTCCCGCACACCGACAAGTCGTCGTCTATGAGACGACAACCTGCCGATATGAGAGTCCATACAAGCAATAGTACTATGTACCGTTTATTGCTCAATTGTTAGTTGATTACAAATCAATCTTATAAACGTGACCACTCTGCCATGTCAGGTCAACCGAGAAACCAAGTTCCATCTTCGGGGTACGAAGATCAGGAATCGTGTTGTATGCGTTTCTGAGGTTCGTCATCGTCAACTTAGCCGTGGTGGTGTAGTCCTGTTTGAATACATGACCACCGGTTTCCGTTGCAGCAGCAGCGTTCAATTGAGCAACTACATAGAACTTGCTTCCCTTCGGAATCAACTGGTTGCCATAGCCGTAGAAATCAGCCTTGTCATTAAGCATCTCTACTGCGATCTGTACATCAGATGTACCGTTCTCCAAAACGAGAGTGGAGTTAGCTGCCGAATAATCATCGCCATTTTTCTCCGCCTTCATTCCGGAAGCTGTCATCACATTGTCATAAATGGTATATTCGGTACCGGTTGTCATAGCGGTGAAGTTCCAGATTACGGAACGCTGACCACCTACGAGCACTGCAGTTACAGGGAAACCACCTGAACAGTCCACATTCGTTGCAGCCCCTTCTACCAAGTTGCTATTATCAGCCATCGAAGCGGAAGCCAGGCGAACCTGTACGTCCAAACGAGCTACTGCATATTGAATCGGAGATACAACAGCCACGGCACGCGTACGAGCGCTGACAGCGACACCGTCTGTGTGGGTAGCAAGGATAGCAGTCCAATCCTTAACGCCGTCATATTGGGTCTGACGAGAACTATTAGCGGTCTGAACGGTCGAATTACCATAGTACCACAGTTGTGCCGGGTAAACAAAGGTGCTCGGATTAGCCATGTTAGAATAGAGACCCTTGATGAATTTATCACTACTTGAATCCCATCTGATATCAATCGAACCTTCAGGCAAGTTATATTTCCCCGGGAAGTTCACTTGGTCATCTTTCAGCGTTACTACGCCTTCTGCACTGACACTTTTCGCACCTGCGGTAATAGAGTCCTTGATAGCCTGAGCGATAGGAGAAGAAACCGGCATCAACGATTGATAGAGGTCCGTCATGATACGGGCTACCTCAAACGAAGAAAGACCATGGATGGAAATGAACGAAGCGTAGAGATCATGCAATGCCTGGTTCTCCGTAACATTGTAAGTGCTCCATGCCTTTGTACCATCCGTGGCTTTTGCTACATGGCTCAAATAATCCATCAGTTTTCCGCCCTCTGCAGATGTTAGCATCAACGCATCAGGATCATTTTCAATAACTTCCAGATCGAAGGAGATCGCTTTTGCGCCATCGACTTCGCTCTCGTCGTCTGCCAAGTTATTGGCAATCAAAGAACCATAATCGAAATTCGTTCCGGTGGCAGCAGCCGACTTCGCATAGAACAAGAAAGAAGCCGTAGTCAGAGGAATAGCCACATCCGTAAATACTTTGGAGTTAGATACGGCAATCAATGCATCCGACGCAATGCCGGCGGTCAGATTGATGTTTTTACCGATACGCTTGTCACCGGCAGCAATAGCCGATTGCTTTGCGTAAGGAATAAGGGTGATTCCGGTCATTCCCTGGAATTGGGGATCGCCCGAACCGTCAGGCAATTGTACCGTAGTACCCGGCATCATTTTACCTTTCTTCTGTACCTGATTCGGCAGAGAGATGGCGAACTGGGTCTTTACGACCTCATTGGTGCCTTGCTCTTCTACGTTCTCTGATGCAGCCTGAGGTGCCTCCGGCTCTGCTTGTTTGTCCTTACATCCTGTAAGTACAACGCTTGTCAGCAATGCTGCACAAGCCAAAAATGCAATTTTCTTCATTTTGTTGAACATTTTTGAGGGTTAATAAAAAGGGTTAATTTATGTTGGTTGTTACTCCACATTTTCGCAATAGACGGTAATACATCCGAGGTTACGAAGTATGCGTTTCAACTCATCGCGCATGTAGCGGTAAGTAGCGCCTCCATGCAGCTGTTTTATAAGCGTCTCCCGTTTGTCGGGATCCGGTTCCGTATCGATAATGGCAAGCACTTCATCCCTGCCTTCGAATTCCACTTTCGCCAACTGATAGCGCAGCTCCGCCCAACTCTCACCACCGTTGCATACCGCAAAGAGACTGTCCGGCAACGGATAGAGACTCTGCATATAGGCTTTGATCGTATTCGCACGGCCGGCTGCCAGTTTCTCATTGTAACTTACCCTGCCGTCGAACGAAGCATAACCGACAATCTGGATGCGGGTGATACGGATCGTGCTGTCCTCCCAGGCCTCGCCCAGAATCGTCATGATACTGTCCATCAGCAGGTCGTTGCGCAGATATTTGCGGTCCATCTTCGTCACGTTCACATCGAAGAAGAGGAATACGTTTCTCGGATCGGCACTGAGCGCCATATCCGTAGTGTAGGGCTCGTAGTACTCTTCGCTACGCAACAGAGCGGAACGCAGACGGCGCATCTGGTCGCCCTTCACCTCAAATACCGGCACACTCGGTTTGACCGGCGCCACATCGAATACCGTCATCGCATAGAGGCGCTTAGCCGGAATAAGGCCCTCCGGCAATTCTTCCTCCTCCTGCTTGTCATCAATCTTCTCGCAGTCACAGCGGCGTGCCAGCGAAGCCTTGTCTCCGCCGAACGGCACAACCAGGTTCACACCCGCCTTGGGCAGCACGAACCAACGGCCCGAATGCGCTTTCTTCGCGCCACAGTGCTTGCATTCGAATTGGTCATACCATGTATATCCGGCATCCACGCCCGCTTCCAGTTCGATGCTGAAATGCGGAGAGATGGCGAAATGCCAACCGCCGCTCACTCCGCCCATCACCGCGTCGCCCTGGTAACGGTTATCTTTCACCTGCTTGTACATCCATGCCACCGGCCATGCATTGCCAGCCACGTTATAATGGGCATACGCCGCATTGAACGAGATAAAGCCGCGGTTGAACACATGGCAGAACCAGTAACGCGGCGCTATCCAAGCGGATATATGCCGCCACTTGGGCATCTTCGTATCATCCAGAGGGAAAGGATTGAAACCGACACCCGCCTCCAACGACCATTTCGGCGTCAGACGGAACTCCAGCTCGAGGTTAGGCGTCAAGACTGCATCATAGGCCAGGTTGTTTTTCAGCGCCACCCACTCCGTCTTTTGCTTCTCTATGCTATCGGTGCGGACCTCCTCCTCTGCGCCGTACGCGCGCGTAACGAAGAAAGATGACACGGCAATCAACGCCAAAAAGGCGCATAATCTATGCAGCCGGAACCTGATTACCATATGTTGTTTTTTCCTCATTGTGTCTAATTTTGTGTAAAAATGTTTGCAAAAGTACACAATTTCTCACACATACGCAAGACGTACATGCACAAATTGACGTAAAATTGATAAAAAATGCTGATTTTTTACGCAGAGTGGATTTTCGAGAAAAATTGATAATGCAAGACGAGTTTTACGATTTTGGCATATCTCTGAATCCGCCGCAAAATTACTGCTTTTCGGGGGGATAATAACAAACAATTTTCAAAAAATTTATGACCAAACCAAACTTTTAGTTGAGAGTTTAGTGTTTAGAGTTTTGAGATAAAAAAAGCCTCCCCGAAGGGAGACTTTGAGCCAATAGCCAATAGCCAATGGCTAATAGCCGCTTTAGCCCTGCGGGTGCGCGGCGTCATAGGTGGCCATCTCGAGGCTCCACAGATACGCTTTCATGGTCTTTTTGCCGCCCGGTTGGTCTTTCTGGGCATTGAAGGCAATCTGATCCTGAGTGATCTGGGTGAGATCCTGCGCACGGTTTGCTACTGCGATGGCAACGGCTGTGAAGCGTTGACGGATTTCACGCTCGTGAGCGGAGACAGGCGTCGAACGCTTGACCGCGTCGCGAAGATAGATGTTGTTACAGTTAGGAGTGGTCGTTGCTGCTACGCGATGGGTCGCAAGAAGCATCTTGGTGTGATTGTGGTGGCCATTGTTTCCACCTTTACTGAGTGCGCCGGAAACATATTCAATACCGGCATTCCATTTAACACGTGCCATAAATTCATTTACGATTTGTTCATTTACCATGTACCATTTATTTCGGCATTTGGCAAATTTCTCCTCGTAGGGGAGGGATAAAGTTAGAAATGTCTTTTGATGTATAATGCCAGGCGGACCAGCAAGTACAGCACAACGAGTATGGCAAAGGCTGCACAATACTTATAGAACGAGGGCACATAGGGTTTCTCGACCGTTTCTGTCTTAGTTTCCGTCAAGGTGATCGTGTCCGTCTTGACGGTCGCGCGGTCACGCCAACGGGTGTGCCATTTCTCCAGATAGACCGTGTCGGGCGGAGAGCCTACCCCCGCCCCCTCCCTGTAGGGAAGGGAGATTTTTGCAGGGCGGTAGGTATATAACACACTATCATGCAGATAGATGCTGTCGCGTTGGATGTGAGTGGAGAGTTGGGTGTAGTTACTCTCCGTCGAACTGCGCACCGCGGAGCAGGCAGGCAAGAGCATCCACAGAACTGCAATGCTCAGTAAAAAAGCGCTCGGGTGTGGTAATCTCGATATAGTTCTCATGATTGGGGTGTTTTTGAAGTTTGGTCACCAAGTCGCGTTCGGTCTGTCGGGAATGGAGCAGCGTGCTACCGCTCAGTTGTCCGACAAGGATGCAGCCTGTGGTATGGTCGGCATTGTTGCCGGCATGGATGCGAATTCCTTCGAAGTTGGGCACATAGTTGACCAGCGGCAGCACACGACCGAACTTGGGAGACTTGGTGAGTGTCAGTTTGTACCACCCGAGGGGGATAGCTCCTTTGGGATGGGTGGCGTTGGGGACGGTGGGCGGTTCAAGAGTACCGCAGAAAGGTTTGCCTCCGATGAGGAGGATACCTGTGGTCTCGTTGGGAGACTCGTTGGTTCGGATTAAAGAAAGTAACATAGTATTGAATAATTAGAAAAAAACATACAAAACCCTGCTTCACCGTCCGCAGCACTACCGCGCCAACCAGTCTTTGCACAGCCGTACTATCTATAAACAAGTTTATAATAGCCCGTCCGTACAAACACTTGCCTCTATCGAGGATGGACGGCAAAGCAGAAATAAACACAAAAAACTTTATTTCTTTGGACGATAGCGGTAGTGGTAATCCACTCCGATGAGGGCACCGGCGAAGGTGAGGGTTTCGCCGTAGGCTACGAGGAGCGAAGAGTCAATGATGCCGGCAGGGGGAAGTGCCAGCCCTGCCACAAGCAAGGCGCATCCGAAGATGCACATTGCCGTAGCGAGGATAAGTTGCAAAAGAGACTTTTTCATTGTACTGGACTTTTAATCAGCCATATATTGCTGAAGCTTAATCTCCGAGTTTGGCATACTCCATTGCAAAGACATAGCCGCTGAAGTCGCTGTACTTCTTCTGGTTCTTGAAGGCAGTGAGATACGCAGCCTTCTGTTCTGGATCAGCGAGAGCGGTCTTGGCGTTGGCTCGGGCTGTGGCGAACTTAGCGCGCTGCGCCAGTTGGGATGCCGTGGGTTCTTTGGTGGAGGGGTTACAGATCTTGCCGGAGAACACCTTGCCGTTCTTTCGGAAGAAATACATGTCGGAGTGTCCGCAGATTTTGCCAGACATGGACTCAATTAATGCGTTGGGCTTGATTTGTGACATAATAAATAAAATTTAGATTGTTAATAATACCTTTCTAGGCGGACGCCGCTCTTCCCGCTTCAACGGGACGACGCTCCGGGTTTTACTTGACTCATAATAATGTTGGTGTTGTGCCAACCCCAACAGACCGCACTTCGTGCTGATAGACCGCTTACGCTGTTAGACCGTTGCACTGAAAGACCGGTCTAGGACCTGAAAGACAACCATGCGGAGTGTCGAAATTGACGGATTAGTACTTTTGTTAACTTGATTCCGAAATCGAATGCAAAAGTACGATGCGGGGGAAAAACGGGCAGGGGACATTGTGGGGCTTGCCTGCATAGTCCCCTGCTTTAAGTGTTATTATCCGACTTCTATGTCGTACTTCTCACAGAGGTAGCGAACAGCTTTGGGAGGAAGGAGTTGTTGCTTTGGGGTAATACCCATTGAAGTTAGAAAGTCCCGATCGGATTTGAGCCAATGGCGGAATGTCTCCGATGATACGCCCGCGGCATTTGCGAGCTCATATTTATACATTGATTTATATTTTGTTGCCATAGTGATATTGATTTTAAGCGGGCTATACTATAGCCCTGTAATACAAAGAAGAAGTCCACATCCAATGTGGACGCAATAAACAAAGAAAAAATAGACAAGCTAAAACTTGGCAACAATGGGGGAGCGCGGGGCGGTTTAGAACCGAGCAGGACATGCCATGCGAAGTGTAGACACAAAAAAAGAGACGGGGCACGATGAACGTGCTCCGCCTCTCGGAGGATAAGCAGAAATGCTATTTATTTAATCTCTGCGCCGGTAGCGGTGTAGGTCTTGCCGTTGCGGATAAGCACCCGGCCGTCTTTGATGATTTTCTGTGGTTCGGAAGAAAATCCATTGTTTTTTATTCCGGTTGGGTCATTTGAGAGTGTCTTGAATGAACCCGTTTCTTCGTCAATGACCGTAGTGCCGTTCATGCTCTGACGCGTGTAGTAATACCTTGTTTCGGGCGAGAGACCGGAAATGGTGAACGAATAGTATTCCGCAAAGCGCTTTTCTTCTTCGCCATCCTCGCTATACAGTGCAGGCATCCGCTCGGGCATATGACTGCTATTTATGTCTATGTGCGTCAGATGGCCGTTTGCGTCAAAGGTGAGCAACATGAACCGCTGCGTCTTGGCTTTGTCAGTATAGAGAGTTAATGTGTAACTTGTAGCGTCAGCATTGCTTACCCATGTGATTTCAGCGGTATCTACACCTACAATCACAGGTGGTTCTATCGGTAGAATTGTATGAAAGCCTTTCCAGCCATTAGCCAACCTATAGGCTTCTATACTCTTACGAGGAACAAACAGAGATAAAGAATCGGATACATGAAATTGTTCTATAGTTGTTTCTGGAGGGGAAACTGCAAGGCATTTGATACGTTGTAGTTTATTGTTACTATTTCCAAGGTTACTACCTCCAATAAACTCCAACCCTGAACCAAATATTATCTCCTCCAATGCTGTTCCAGAAACGACATGTCCCGCCTCTATTCGTTTGAGAGCATTCGGATAACGGAAAGATCGGATTCTCTGAGCGTAAAAAAGAGCTCTATCCCCAATATCATTTAATTCATCAGGAATGTTCAGAGTGTCTATTTCTGAAAACATAAAACATGCCATTTCTAATCGTCGGACATTCTTAGATATAGTATATGTACCTCTTCTCCCCGGAGGAAATGCAAGCAAAGTATCTGCTGTCTTATTATAGAGTACACCATCAATACTTGATAAATAGGGATTGGCATCATCTACTATTATTGCATGTACTGATTGAGGTGTGTAATATAGATCCGCTATCTCGTCGTATTGCTGTTTTGCAGCGGATATGAATAGTATAGGATATAAATAATACCTGTTATTTGCATTTCCAAAATTCTTCGGAAGTATTACAACGTTGGGTACAGCATATGTAAATGATATTATATTGATTAAAGACTCTCCTGGATCTACCATGAATGTGCTTCCTTCATACAAAATACTATCCGGTAGGCGTAATGTATCTATGTCGTAGTATAAAGAATCTGAACTATCAGGATGTACTGCGTATCTGGCAATAGAGTCATT
Source organism: Paludibacteraceae bacterium (assembly GCA_017478035.1). Classification (GTDB taxonomy): domain Bacteria; phylum Bacteroidota; class Bacteroidia; order Bacteroidales; family Paludibacteraceae; genus Colicola. The sequence continues at coordinate 12,153 of JAFVHA010000004.1, forward strand.
TATTCGTTGAAAATAGAAATCTATACCATCCGTATTAGATGCCCAGAAATTATCCCCATATGCGCTCGTAAAAAGAACGCATATGGAGAATGTCATAGTAAAGATTATTCGTTTCATACTATTGTTTCATAAAGATAGTAGAATAAGGTTTCCCCTTGCATGTTACAGATAACAAGTATGTCCCTTGCGGCAAATCCGCCACATCAATGGAACTTCTAATAGGTGAATTGCGGATGGTTTTGAGAATTTTCCCGTCTGTACTCAGCACAAATACATCAACTATACTATCTTCTATATCGGACAACGATATGGTTAACTCTGTATATGCCGGATTCGGAGATATTGACAATTTATCGTTTGATGTCAGTTGTTTTTTTGCAGGCAAAAATGCTCTGCGAATAATCTGGTGTTGCCCATTATTAAGAGGAGCACCGTAAATGTATTTCAAACGGCAGTCGTTGGGTAAACTCATCGTAATCTCTATAGAGAAAGTCGGATTATTTGTCAAATCACCTAAGGCTAGAAATTCATCTTTACGTGAATGTGCTTGATTAATAACCACGTAGTTTAATGCGCTTGAGATAGCGCCTTCTATTATCATTCCATTTTCGTATAGGTATGCTGATTCTATTGTCGGGGTTTGCCCTGATACCGAAAATACTATATATCCAGCTCCAGGGATAGGAACAATAGTGACAATATAATTGGGAATAACTACTTTACGTGATTCGGCATCTGAAGTGAGGCATTGCTCATTACGATCATTAACACCTCTAACATAAATTGTATGTTCTCCTGCAACACCGTTTGTAGTCATTTCTACATGTGTTACAAAACCGCCTGTTGTATCCGTGACGATCTCCCAACCATTAGGAGCTTGCCATCGGTATTTTTGATTTTGAAGGGGATTCGCAATTGCAAATTCCAAATTATCTTGAATTCCGTATGATACACATGCACTATCTATCCAAACAATTGAATTAGGTTTTTGAGGTTTGTACGCCATATAATGAGATGTATATTCTCCATCGCAACCACCAAATCCTTTGGCTTTTACTTGAACTGATGTAATGTTAGCATTAGGAGTAAAACGCAGAGTATCAGTACCTCCGCTCTCACCTTTTATCGAATCGGACACATCCCACTCGAACTCTACACCTTCCGGCATATGCATTCCGGTGGTATCGACATATATTGCGCCCTCATGATTATATGCCAAACAGCTGTCCTGTTTTATTCGAATAGACGGAATAGTATCCGGTTTTATATACACTACAAATGAATCAGGGAGTGCATGGTCATTCGGATTAAGTGGTTTTACCAATAATGTATCAACCAGGCGGGCAGTTCGGTCAGGATATATGCTTATCGTCTTTCCGTTTGAAACAATGCCGTTTCTAAAATTCCAGCCTTGCGGGAGAACCCAATCAAAACTTGTTTCGATAGGAATGGAAGACCCCTTAACCGTGAATATGTAGAATGGAGTGTCTACCAAATTAACGGAATAACAGGCACCTCCTATTTTGGTGGAATCTTCAATATATACATCACCTCCCCATGTACGCATGACGACCATCGTGTCGGCAGATGTATTACATTGAATTCGTTTATACTGAGCCGATACAAAAACTTCACAAGTGGCTTTTTCCCCGCCGTCTTCAATATAGATTATCGCACTGTCTCCTTTGCCGAAAGGCTCTATAGTAAATGAAGATGCTGGTTTGCAAGTCCATGTATATGCCAGTGCAGTATCCGGTTTCGTAACACCTACTTTGAACGACTCTTTCCCGACTGTGTAATACATTGTATCTATAATTTCCGGTTTAGGAGTAGAGTTTCCCAATTCTAAGGTCAATGGGTAATTTATATTGCATGCTCCGACACTAACAGTTATTGTCGGTAGATTATCAGGATCAACATGTCCCACCCTAAAGGTTACAGAACTGGTATCACCTGATACGTAAAGAATGGAGTCAACAAAATTTGGACGCGGCGTTTGTAGTACATTCCAAATATAAGAATCAATGCCAATATTAGCACCAAGATTTTTAGTTAGGATAGGCTTGACAGAATAAACAACCCTTTGCGTATCAATAATACACTCCGGCCCTTCTATTGTTAGTTTGAAAGTATCTGGATGAAAAGTCTTGTTAATAATAAATCCCTGAGAATAACCGCTGCACTTACCGTAGTCATAATTGATGGTTATTCCTCCGCGAGCCACACCTGTCGAATATATATGTACGGAATCCAACCCTGCTTTATCCTCCTCTATTATTTTTAGTTCACCACTTGCCGACCAACCGTTTATACGTGTTGGCGTAAAAAGAGTCCTGTCTATTTTTACAACCAAAGTGTCTTGATAGCCCATGCACGGAATGGTATATCCCAATTCAGGAGTAATAGTATCGCCTTGAAAAACGAATACAGCATTATCGGCATACATATGCGTTATGCCGATTATTAGCGCAATTACAAAAAATAAACTCTTTTTCATACTCTTTTGTTTTATATATTAAACATTATTGCACCACAAACTGACCGACGAGTGCGCCTCCAGCTGTTTCAATATGGAGCACGTACACGCCTGCGTTAGAGATTTGCTCTTGGAGTGAAGTGGTGAATTGCCGGTTGAGAACGATATTACCGGTAGAGGCATTAATTACAATCGCTTGTGCAGACGGGATGGTTGGTTCCTCTTTAGTAATGGAGAGTGTGTTCCCGTCAATTGTTGCGTGGAAATCTGTCGGGCGGGTTGGTTCATGTCCAGACTGAGAAGGTCCATCTAGAGGATCGTCACCTCCGATTGTACCCATTCCAACTACTTCCATTAATTGGATTTCCACTTCTTCTGCGCGTAACACGCATGGTATTGTTAGGAGTGCGCCCAATACCAAAGCAAGAATTTTTGTTTTCATTGTGATTGTTTATTATGGTTAAACATGTAAAAAAATGCGGCATCAAGTGAATGACGCCGCGAAATTACTGCTTTTGTTGGGATTATCCAAATTTTTTAGATAGACAAATGAAAACTGCTAAATCGTTGATTTGCAGAAAGATACGCAATGTTAATAATAGACAAATTACGATGGTTGTTATCAGTTAACACACTCATTTTCAACAAGATACATCCGTAAGTCCTTTGCTGTAGTTCCTAACTTTTTAGCAACGCGTATTTTTAGAGTTCCAATACTGGAATTGGACCTATACAACAAGTCTGCAATTAAGTCATATTTACAATCCAACAAGGTTAAGACGCACAATCGTGTCTCTGTTTCATTCAATTGATATTTGGTATGCAATTTAGATGCAAGCATGTAGAATCGTTTATCAACAATGCTGCACATTTTTTTGTACTTATTCCAATATATATTTTGTGGAAAAGACTCTGCTTTAATGATTAGTTTACAGTTCTGCTCTACCTCATCGGTTATAGTTCTTTTGTGCTTTTCTATATCTCCTATAATCTTTTCATGCTGCGTCTCTGCCTCCTTGTTCTGTATATTTAAGTCATCTACTTGCTGCGAAAGCAAAGCATGTTGACGACGTTTTCGGTGAATATATGCATAAATGCATGCACTACCTACAACTAGTGTTAATAATATTGAATATAGCCAGCGATAATCAGGCTTACGATGCAGATCCATCTCCAGTAGTTGAACCGCTTGGGACAGTTTTCCTTGACGAATTTCTAAGAGTTTTTGAGTGTCGGATCTACTTGCAGCAATTTCACGTATCGCGTCTGTATCTTTTGTTTTATCATCATTAGTGAGAATGTATAGAGCATTGTTTATATCCCCAAGAGATGATGATGCGTTCAATACTTTTTCTGCATAATATGTTGCTGAGTCTCCTATTCCAAGATTGGAATATGCTTGTGCGCAAATTATCAATGTGGTTGGTGTATAATAAACATATTGTGCACAATAAATGGCGGAATCATATTGTTGATTATAAAGATATGCATTCGCCTTTGTTTCCCATATCTTTGTTAATAAATAATCATCGTGACATTGATTTTCTATTAGGTCGAGATGACTAAACGTTTCTTCTTTCTTACCTTGTTCGGCTAGCTCAAATGCCATATTATTGAGATCATAATAATATAATAAGGAGTCTCCATTCTTCAGATACATCTCTGCCGACCTTTCATACATGTCGTATGACAACTGAAATTCGCCTGCCAGATGGCAGATAGAGCCCATATTACTATATATGCGCCCTAATATATGGTAGTCTTTCGTGCCGGAATGAGTGGCGTTGATGAAGACCTGCATCGCTTCTACCGGGTTCTCTTTTGCACGGAGCAATTTGCCATAGTGATAGCAGGTATGGGCGTATTCATCGGCATGGAGCCATTGCCATTGACCGAGTGTCTCACATGCTTGCGCGAGGGTGGTGCTGTCGCCCTCATCGATGCCGTACACACGTCCCTCCGCACGCAGGCTGTCCGCTTGCGCAACGACAGACTCCGCCTCCCGCACCGCCCGAGGCGTGCAAGCAGCAAAAATACACACTAACAATAGAAGATACAATATGTAATAATTCCTACACATTTGGTGTGCAAAGATAGTAAAATAATCTGAGATATGCAAATAAATGGACGAAATTCTGCTAAATTTCTATATTTTGAGATCGAAGTGCACGATTAAAACAAGAAAGGCGTTAAGCGGGATAGAAACCGGCAAACAATATCAGAGGATGGAAGAAACACGAGGACGGAGGATGTCGGCAATTAGCCGACATAATGCAAAGAAGAAGGATAAGGGTAGCGCAAAGGTAGCGCAAGGGTAGCCGTCGCGTTCGGCAAGGAGATTGCGACGGTCGATACCGCTCTGCTTCGTCGGAAGCGACAATCCATGATTAAGTTGCTTTGCAACAAATGTAATGGTTGTGCTTCCTCCTCTTCCCACAGATTCCAAATCTGCGGGAGCCCTAAGAAAGAATGCGCCCATTGCCTCCGCTCTCCCCACCAGACGCACTCCGTTAGCGTCCGTTGGGGTCCCCGAAAAACAACAAACCCTCCTGCCCGGAGGGTTTGTCATATTAAGTTATGCGGCGGTGCCCCACGTTAAGGTGCCACGCGGTTGATGTCGCGAGGGAACATCGAGCATTCCTTGACATTAGCGATGCCTAAGAAGCATGCCGTGATACGCTCCAGGCCGATGGCGAAGCCGCCGTGAGGAGGCATGCCGTTCTTGAAGGTATCGAGGTAGAAATGGAACGCATCGGGGTTCATGCCACGACGGAGCATCTTCTCGCGGTAGTCGGCTTCTTTATGGATACGCTGTCCGCCAGAGGTGATCTCGAGGCCTCTCATGAGGAGGTCGAAGCTGAGTGTCAGACTCGGGTCCTCGGGGTCGTCCATCGCATAGAAAGCACGGTGCTCGGAGGGGAAGTGGGTAACGAAGACGAAATCCGAACCGTATTTCTCGAAGGCATACTTACAGATAGCGCGTTCCTCTTCAGGTGCCAAGTCATCCTCGCCGCGGTGGTCTGCTTCGCAGAGGTGGTTCTCGAAGAGGATCTCGTGTACCTCGCTCAGTTTCCATGCGGGTACCTGCTCGGGCAATACGGGGTTGACCGCATTGAGGAGCTGGAGTTCGTGCGCACAGTCGCGTTCTACGACGGCGATGATATGGCGGAGGAGAGCCGCCTCGAGGGTCATGACATCCTCCTGTCCTTTGATGAAGCCCATCTCGACATCGAGGGAGATGTACTCATTGAGGTGACGGGAGGTAGCATGTTTCTCTGCGCGGTAGGCGGGCGCGATCTCGAAGACGCGCTCGTAGACGCCGACGCCGATCTGTTTGTAGAACTGCGGGCTCTGCGCCAGATAGACCTGCTTGCCGAAATAATCCATCTTGAAGACGTTAGCGCCGCCTTCTGCTCCTTCGCTCACGATCTTCGGGGTGAAGATCTGGGTGAAGCCATTAGCCGCGAGGAACTCGCCGAAAGCACGTGCGATAGTCGATTGCACCTTGAGGATCGCCATATCGCGCGGGTTGCGGAGGGTGACCTGACGGTTGTCGAACTTATAGCGCAGGAGTGTCTCTTCGTCGCCGAACTTAAGGGCGTTCATGTCCACTACCTCGGCGGTTGTCGGACGGGAGAGGACGCGGACCTCGGAGACAGCGATCTCAATGGTGTTGTAGAAAGCTGCGGGGTCTTTGATCTTCGCCTCGTTGACCGTACCGGTGAGGGTGATCGCCATCTCGCGGCATAAGTCGTTCATGGCGATCTCTGCGCCTGTCTCGTCAAAGAACTTAGAGGTCTCGTTGGAGACAACTGCCTGGAGAAGTCCGCGGGATTTGCGGAGGACGATGAAGCCGCCCCATTTCGTTACACGAACATTATGGATCATGCCGGAAACGGAAACAGATTCGCCAACCTTGCAGTTGGCGAGATCTGTAACGTTTTGTTTATGGGAATTGACGTCTAAAAACATAACTCAATTTACCATTTGTTCATTTACCATGTACCATTTATTTGGTCATTTGGCAATTTAGCCATTTACTCTGCAGCGGGTGCTTCCTCTGCCTTCGGAGCCTCAGCTTCGGCTACGGCCTCAGCTGCCTCTTCCTTAGCGGCTTTTTTGCCGGCACGGCGGGTAGCTTTCTTAGCAGCTTTCTTGGTCTCCTTGAGCATGTTCTCATTGTAGTCAACGAGCTCGATGATACACATCTCAGCAGCATCGCCCAGACGGAAGCCTGTGCGGAGGATACGGGTGTAACCACCGGGGCGATTAGCGATCTTCTCGCCTACATTCTGGAAGAGTTCGGTAACGACCTCTTTCTGTTTGAGCAGGGAGAAAGCCAAACGACGGTTGTTCATGTTATCCTCTTTGGCACGTGTGAGGATCGGCTCCACGTAGATACGGAGCGCTTTAGCCTTAGCGAGGGTCGTGCTGATACGCTTGTGCATGATCAGCGAGCACGCCATGTTGGACAACATCGCTGCGCGATGGTTGGCCTTGCGGCTAAGGTGGTTGAATTTCTTATTATGACGCATAATTTGTCAATGTTTTAATGTTTTAATGTTGTAATGATTAATCTAACGCACGATAGCGCGAGATGTCCATACCGAAGGCGAGGCCGTTGCGCTCGAGGAGTTCGTCGAGTTCGGTGAGAGATTTCTTACCGAAGTTACGGAACTTGAGCAGGTCAGCGCGGTGGTACTTAACGAGTTCGCCAAGTGTCTCTACTTCAGCAGCCTTCAAGCAGTTGAGTGCACGCACGGAGAGGTCCATGTCTTGCAGTTTCTGGTTGAGGAGTTGACGCATACGGAGGATCTCCTCGTCGAGTGCGTTGCTGTTCTTCTTGGTCTCCTCTTCGAGAACGATGCGCTCATCGGAGAAGAGCATGAAGTGGTAGATGAGAATCTTAGCGGCTTCGGTGAGTGCCTGTTGCGGGGCAATCGAGCCGTCCGTGGTAATCTCAATCGTCAGTTTCTCGTAGTCGGTACGTTGCTCGACACGATACTGGTCAACCGAAATCATGACGTTACGGATAGGCGTGTAGATAGAGTCGATAGCGAGTGTGCCGATAGGCGCATCTTTCGCACGGGACTCATCACCGGGCACGTATCCGCGACCCTTGTTGATGGTGATCTCAATCTCAAAATCCGCTGAGTCGTCCATCTCTGCGAGTTGGAGTTCGGGGTTGAGAACCTCGAAGTTCTGCAGGACGGTATTGAACTCACCGGCGAGGAAAGCTTTCTGCTTGTGGACATGGAGTTTGACCGTTTCGGTGGTCTCGTCGATGCCCTCTTTGTGGAGGAAGCGAACCTGCTTGAGGTTGAGGATAAGGTTGGTAACGTCAGTGATTACACCGGGGATCGTAGCAAATTCATGATCAATACCACTGATCTTGACAGAGCAGATGGCGTAGCCTTCGAGGCTACCCAGCAGTACGCGACGGATCGCGTTGCCTATCGTGATTCCATACCCCGGCTCGAGTGGGCGAAACTCAAAGATACCTTTGTTCGCACTCGAATCCAACATTATCACCTTGTCAGGTTTGATGAAATTTAATATTGCCATGAATTTAATGATTATTTAGAGTACAACTCAACGATTAATTGCTCCTTGATGTTCTCCGGAATCTCAGCGCGAGCGGGAACATTGAGCAGCTTACCCGCCTTGTCGGCCTCGTTCCATTCGAGCCAACCGTACTTAGCGTGGTTGAAGCCCTGGAGGGACTCATTGATGACCTCAAGTGATTTAGCTTTTTCGCGAACAGCGACAACCTGGCCGGGTTTAACCTCGAAGGAAGGGATGTTCACTACTTTGCCGTCCACAGTGATGTGGCGGTGGCTAACGAGCTGACGAGCAGCAGCACGAGTAGGAGCCATACCGAGACGATAAACGATATTGTCGAGGCGGCACTCGAGAAGCTGGATCAGGATCTCACCGGTAATACCTTTGGTACGAGCAGCTTTCGCGAAGAGAAGACGGAACTGACGCTCGAGTACACCATAGGTGTATTTAGCTTTCTGCTTCTCAGCGAGCTGAGTACCATACTCAGAGTTTTTCTTACGACGGTTAACGCCGTGTTGTCCGGGTGCGTACGGACGTTTTGCAAGCACCTTATCCTCGCCGAAGATAGCCTCGCCGAAGCGGCGTGCGATGCGAGATTTTGGGCCAATATATCTTGCCATAAATTTTTGAATTTGAAGATTTGAAAATTCGAAAATTTGAAGATTGAATTATCAAACCTAATTAAACATACTTGGTTAACTTAGACACGACGACGTTTCGGAGGACGGCAACCGTTGTGCGGCATCGGGGTAACGTCAACGATTTCAGTTACATCGATACCAGCGGCTACGCAAGCACGGATAGCCGACTCACGTCCTTGTCCGGGACCCTTAACGTATGCTTTAACTTTACGCAGACCGAGGTCGAATGCGACCTTGCAGCAGTCAGCTGCTGCCATTTGTGCTGCGTACGGAGTATTCTTTTTGCTGCCACGGAAGCCCTGCTTACCAGCCGAAGACCAGCTGATTACTTGGCCGTCACCGTTAGCAACCGTAACGATTACATTGTTGAAAGAAGACATCACGTGAAGCTGGCCAACGCCATCAATCTTCACTACGCGCTTCTTAGCTGCAATAGCTTTCTTTGCCATAATACTTGATGAATTAAATAAATGTTAATTACTAACGGGTTATTACTTCGTTGCTTTTTTCTTGTTTGCAACAGTTTTCTTACGTCCCTTGCGCGTGCGGGCGTTGTTCTTGGTGCTCTGTCCACGAACGGGAAGACCGATACGGTGACGTACACCACGGTAACAACCGATATCCATCAAGCGTTTGATGTTCAATTGTGTTTCCGAACGAAGATCACCTTCTACTTTGAATTTAGCACCGATGATCTCACGGACTTTAGCTGCTTGGTCATCCGTCCAATTCTCTACCTTGATGCTTGGGTCAATGCCTGCCTCTGCGAGAATTTTCTTTGCGCTTGAACGACCTATTCCGTAGATATAAGTCAGACTGACTTCGCCACATTTGTTCTGCGGTATATCTACACCGACAATTCTTATAGCCATAATTTAATACTAAGGATAATTTTGTTAAATAAATAATTGATTTTAGAAGTTTGTGATTCGAATTAAAGATTGCGCTTATCCTTGACGCATCTTCATTTTCGGATCCTTCTTGTTGATTACATACAA
>JAFVHA010000068.1 GCA_017478035.1 Paludibacteraceae bacterium
GAGAATCTTGTCGGCCTCATACCATTCGCCATTAGCCATTAGCCGTTGGCCTTCTATTTTCTCCACTTTGGTGGAGGTCAGGATAGTAATCCCTGCTTTCTTGTATTTCTCTGCCAGCACCGCCACAACATCCTGATCCAAGTTCGGCAGGATCGTCGGCATTGCTTCGATGACCGTCACGGGTACACCTAACTCATGGTACAAAGTGGCGAACTCCAGGCCGATGACACCTCCGCCGACGATGATGATGGAAGCCGGCAATTCAGTCGCATTGAGCGCATCCGTGCTGTCCCAAACATGCTCGTTATTTTGGATACCCGGGATGGGCGGTACGAAATTCGTTGAACCGGTACAGATAAGCAGGTTCTCTGCTTCGTACGTCTCCCCGTTGCACTCAATACTGACTACTGAAGGCTGATAACTGACCACTTTGGCTGCGCCCGATACCATCGTACAATGCTCGTTATTAAGGCGTTGCTTGATGCCGGCCACGAGTTTGCGCACGACGATGGTCTTGCGTTTCTGCATGGCGGCGAAGTCGAACGAGACATTCTCGGCGGTCACGCCGTACTTGGCGGCATGCGTCGCGTTATAATACTGCTTGGCGCCGTACAAAAGCGATTTGGTGGGGATACATCCTACGTTGAGGCACGTACCGCCTACCGCGTTCTGCTCAAACAGCACCACATCTTTGCCTGCTTTCGAGGCTTTCTCGGCGGCTGTATAACCCGCAGGTCCGCCTCCTATGACTGCTAAAAAATATCGCATATCTCTAAACTTTCAACTTTATCTTTATCTCCGGGTTCGTTTGCAATACGATAGAGTTGGCAGGAACGTCGCGTGTAAGCCATACGTTACCGCCGATGATGGTGTCATGTCCGATGCGTACGCGACCAAGGATGGAGGTGTTCGAATAAACGGTCACATGGTCTTCCAGGATAGGGTGCCGCGGAAGGTCTTTCGGGCGACCCTGTTCATCGTATTCGAAATTCTTGGCGCCGAGCGTCACACCCTGATAAAGGACCACATGCGAACCGATGATAGTGGTCTCGCCAATAACGACTCCCGTTCCGTGGTCAATACAGAAATGGTCTCCTATCTGCGCCGCCGGATGAATATCGATACCTGTCCGGCTGTGCGCCAGTTCCGTCAGCATACGAGGGATACGCGGCACGCCGAGACGATACAACACATGCGCCGTACGATAGTGCACCATCGTAAAAGGCAGCGGATAGCTGAGTATCACCTCGCCGCGGTCGGACACTGCCGGATCGTTGTGCAACACAGCATCCACGTCGGTCTGTATCAGTCGCGCCACTTCCGGAAGTTGGGTATAAAACTCATCCGGCAGATCAAGCACCTCCGGCTTCTCCACGGACGGATAATAGTCCGGAAAAACAACCGACTGAACGTACGCCACTAATTGTTTGAGTTGTCCTATCGTTGGTACCATCATTTCATCATTTCACCATTACACCATTCAAAAATATCCTCACCGCCTCTGCAATCATCTCCGCGCAAGGCCTTTTCTCGTAGTACTGAGTAGTGCGCTCGGCGGGACGGGGATCAGAAGAGTGATTACCGATTGCGTCACACTGCCCTTTCGGCGCAAGGCCCAACAGTTCAGCGCAGATAAGGGATCCGTACTTGTTCTTGAACTCTCCTGCCAACTGCTGCACGAACGCATAATTGGCCATTTTGCCTTCGTTGTCATGAGGGGTGGACGAACCGTTATGCAGGCCCGCGAGCATAAACATACCGGATGCCGCACCGCAGACCAGTCGCATACGTCCCATACCTCCGCCGAACGATGCGGAGAGACGCAACGCCAGTTGTTCGTCGGTTATCCCGTACAGATCGGCGCAAGAGGCAAACACTGCCTGCGAGCAGTTAAAACCCTGCTTAAAAAGTTCCACCGCCCTTTGTGCCCTTATCTCAATCTCTTCCTCTTTCATCTCTAAATGTATTAGAAATTCGCCCAATGATAATCCGTATATCCACGGACTGCTTCAAGACCAGCCCAAATTCCGGTTCCTTTTATCCGTACATCACCGCCACCCGTCAACTCCTGTGAGTCGCTGTGCACTTTCTTTATCGTCACAGAGACAGAAGTTTCTCCGGTACCGCTCGAAGGATTGGCTACCATGTAGCTCTTCGCAGTTGAACTCGGATCATATTCAAACACAATCGACCAAGAGATATTGGATGTCACTTTGCAGGAATAAGTCAACCTGTACGCAGAAAAGAATTCAGAAGGAGAAATATCGGCATAAGGAAACTCTTGTCTGACAAGCAAAGTATCCGTCACGTCATCATTATAGAAGACTACCGGAATAGAGTCGTAAAATATCTTGCGCGTGAATTCTTTTTTGTTTATATCCACGGTAATGGATGCACCGTCGCTATTCTGGGTGATATGTACGCGCTCATCGTCACACTTGACATTCCAAGCCGTCTCGCTGGTTACCTGCACGTCGAAAGCCCCGCCTTCCGGTCCCAGTTCCTTCTGCTTTACATCAATGGTAAGGGGTACTATCTCATGATGTCCTGCTCGGTTGACGGTGACGGTCTTCTTCAATGCACCGGCAGTGAAGGTAATCGTTTGCGCGTCAGCAGCCTCCTCCGTATTGGCTTCTACGGTAACTGTCACGGTCGCATCTCCGTTGCCGTTATCCGGAGAGATCGTTGCCCATGATTTCTCACAAGCTGCCGTCCAAGCACGGTTGGAGGTCACACTGATAGTATAGTTGCCACCCGTTCCGTTGTCATCAATAGTGGTCGGCGTGACTTCGAATTTCTGAGCGTCTTCACCGCCGCCTCCACCACCACCGCTACCGCCGCCGGTCTCGACGATCACTTCGCAGTCGGCATAATACTTACCGCAGAAGGCGGTGATGGTGGCCTTACCTTTCTGCTTGGCGGTCACTTTGCCGTCTTGAACGGTTGCGACACTCGGTGCGGATGACTCCCACGTCACTTCCGGCGCAAACTTCGCCGCCTCTTCCGGGTTATACACCACAATCAGCTTGGCCTTGTCGCCAATCTCCATACTCAGCGATTTCTTGTTGAGGCTGATACCTTTCAGCTCCACACCTACCTCTTCTTCGGTCTTCTTGCCGCACCCCACAAAGATCAGGGGCAGCAACAACGAAAGAATGAAAAATCTCTTCATTATAATAATAGGATATTTTGTTAACATACCTTGAAATATTCAAAAACCGTGCAAAGATACGGTTTTTTTTGCATATATGCAAATAAAATTGATTTTTTCGTCCAAAAAGGCCAAAAATGAGCCCAAGTAAGGATAAAAAAAGGCCTATGTACCGTAGTCGGACCCTAGATGGACCGTGAATGCACCGTTAATGGACCGTGAACGGACCGTTTTTGAGCCATTGAAGTTGTGGGGTTTAGGGGGTTAAGTGCCCTTTGTAGGTATTTTTATAATTGCTACATTTTCTGCGTTTTACAACTTATGTTATCGAGGGCAATACGAGAGCGTCACGAGAGCGTTACCTGAGCAATACGAGATAAACACCTGAGCGACTCTCAAAAAAATGCGCAAAAACTTGCATATGTGCAATTTTTGTTGTACCTTTGCCGACGATTTAATTCCGTATACTTCATGAAAAAGGCATTTTCCTTATTGTTTCTCGCGCTGATGTGCATAGGAGCGAACTCACAGACGCGTTATGTAGGCGGTGACATTTCGATGTTGCCGATGTACGAGCAGTATATCTCCTATTACAAGGATGCGTATGGCAAGAAAATCACTGATCCCTTGCAGTGGTTCATTACGGACTGCGGTTGGAATACTTTCCGCGTACGTCTCTTCGTTCATCCGACGAGCACGGATCCTTCCCTGTGTCAGAATCTGGAGTACGTAACAGCCTTGGGCAAGCGTATCAAAGAAGCAGGTGCCTATTTCATGCTTGATTTTCATTATTCGGACACCTGGGTGGATGCCACGCATATCCAGGC
>JAFVHA010000069.1 GCA_017478035.1 Paludibacteraceae bacterium
GCAGTGGTGCCAAAGCCGCTATCGAGGCGGACAAATACATTAAGAGCCTATAAATATACACACAAATATAACAAATCAAAAATCAAAATTTTAAATCTATGTGGTTAAAAGATTCATCTATCGGCCGTAAGTTCGTGATGTCGATCAGCGGCTTGGCGTTGGTCTTCTTCCTCCTTTTCCACGGCTGTATGAACCTGGCTGTGGTTTTCTCGGAAGAGGCTTACAACATGATTTGCGAGTTTCTCGGAGCCAACTGGTACGCCCTCATCGGTACACTCGGTTTGGCTTTTCTGGTACTCGTGCATTTCTGCTACGCTATCTATCTGACCATCCAGAACCGTGCGGCGCGTGGTAGCGACCGTTACGCGGTAACCGGTAAGAAAGAAGGTGTGGACTGGGCTTCGGAGAACATGCTTGTTCTCGGTATCATCGTTATCGGTTTCCTCGTACTGCACCTCTACAACTTCTGGTTCAGAATGCAGTTGGCGGAGATCACCGGTGGTGCTACCGGCGGTGCTTTTAGTCCGACGGACGGTGCTGCGTACGTCAAAGCGCTCTTCACCGAGCCTGTCTGCGGTCAGATCTACTGCGTGCTGTACCTTATCTGGCTCTGCGCGCTGTGGCTTCACCTGAACCATGGTGTTTGGTCCGCTCTCCACACGCTCGGTTGGAACAACCTCGTTTGGATGAAACGTATCAAAGTGATCGGCGTTTGCGTAGCTACGCTTGTTGTGCTGCCGTTCGCTGTTGTAGTATTGTATTACCTGGGTATGGGTATAGGTATGCTTTGCTAATGCAATTTGAAGATTTGAAAATTTTAAAATTTGAAGATTATGGCAAAGAAAAAAGAAGACATATTAGAAACAGCTGCAAAAGTTGCTAAGAAAGTAGCTGTGAAGGCCGCAGAGGCTGCATTGGACGTAGCGGAAGCTGTGCTCGATAAAGCTGCTGAAGTAACAGAACAAGTTCAGGCTGCTGCAGAAGAGGCATATAAAGAGGCTACCACGCCGGTTATCACGCCGGAAATGGCGAAGATTCCTGCAGGTCCGTTAGAGCTCAAGTGGACGAACTATAAGAACCATCAGAAACTCGTCAACCCTGCTAACAAACGCCGTCTGGACATCATCGTTGTTGGAACCGGTTTGGCAGGTGCTTCGGCTGCGGCTTCGCTGGCTGAGATGGGATTCAACGTACTGAACTTCTGTATCCAGGACAGTCCGCGCCGTGCGCACTCGATTGCTGCACAGGGCGGTATCAATGCGGCGAAGAACTACCAGAACGATGGTGACTCTGTTTATCGTCTCTATTATGATACCATCAAGGGTGGTGACTACCGTGCCCGTGAAGCGAACGTGTATCGTCTCGCCGAGGTATCGAATAACATCATCGACCAGTGTGTGGCACAAGGTGTTCCGTTCGCACGCGAATACGGAGGTCTGCTGGATAACCGTTCTTTCGGTGGCGCACAAGTAAGCCGTACGTTCTACGCAAAAGGTCAGACCGGTCAACAGTTGCTCCTTGGTGCTTATAGCGCCCTCAGCCGCCAGATCGGTAAAGGTAAGGTGAAGATGTACACGCGTTATGAGATGTTGGATATCGTGCTCATCAAAGATGAGAACGGTGAGCAGCGTGCCCGCGGTATCATCGCCCGTAACCTCGTTACCGGCCGCATCGAGCGTTTCTTCGCGCACGCGGTGGTAGTAGGTTCGGGTGGTTACGGAAACACGTTCTTCCTGAGTACTAACGCGATGGCTTCGAACGGTTCGGCTGCTATGCAGATGTACCGTCACGGTGCATTGTTCGCTAACCCCTGCTACGCGCAGATCCACCCGACCTGTATCCCGAAGCACGGTGACTTCCAGAGTAAGTTGACGTTGATGTCGGAGTCGCTCCGTAACGACGGTCGTATCTGGGTGCCGAAGAAACTCGAAGACGCAAAGCGTCTCCAGGCAGGCGAGATCAAGGGTCGTGACATCCCCGAAGAAGACCGCGATTACTATCTCGAGCGTCGTTATCCGGCCTTCGGTAACCTCGTGCCGCGTGATGTCGCTTCGCGTGCCGCTAAAGAGCGTTGCGACAAGGGTTACGGTGTGAACAACACCGGTCTCGCTGTGTTCCTTGATTTCAGCGAAGCTATCCAGCGTCTCGGCAAAGATGTAGTGGCTCAAAAGTATGGAAACCTCTTCCAGATGTACGAGAAGATCGTGGATGAGAACCCGTACGAGAACCCGATGATGATCTTCCCGGCTATCCACTATACGATGGGTGGTATATGGGTGGATTACGAACTGCAGACGAGCGTCAAGGGTCTGTTCTGTATCGGTGAGGCGAACTTCTCCGACCACGGTGCGAACCGTCTCGGTGCTTCGGCGCTGATGCAAGGTCTGGCTGATGGTTACTTCGTACTGCCGTACACCATCCAGAACTATCTGAGTGATCAGATCGGCGTACCGCGTATGTCCACCGACCTGCCGGAATTCGCGGCAGCTGAGAAAGCTGTACAGGATAAGATCGACCGCCTCATGGCTATCCAGGGAAAACGTTCGGTGGATTCGATTCATAAGGAGCTTGGTCTCATCATGTGGGACTTTGTCGGTATGGGTCGTACCGCAGAAGGACTCAAAGAAGGTATCAAGAAGATCGATGCCATCAAGAAAGAGTTCTGGACCAACGTCTATATCCCGGGTGAGGCTAATGCGCTCAATAACGAGTTGGAGAAAGCTCTCCGTCTGGCGGACTTCATTGAGATAGGCCGTCTGATGGCTGTCGATGCACTTCATCGTGAGGAGTCCTGCGGTGGTCACTTCCGTGAGGAGTACCAGACGCCGGAAGGTGAGGCTCTCCGTCAGGATGACAAGTTCTCATACGTAGGCTGCTGGAAATACATGGGTGAGGATAAAGAACCGCAACTCATCAAGGAGCCGCTTGACTACGAGTTTACTGAGAGAAAGACGCGTAACTATAAGAATTGATAATTGATAATTGACAATTGATAATTATGGATAGTTATATAGACATAAAAGTTAGGGTATGGCGTCAAGCCGGCCCGAAGGCTCAAGGTCATTTCGAGACCTATGAACTCAAGCACGTCTTCCAAGGTGCTTCGTTCCTGGAGATGATTGATATTCTCAACGAGCAACTCGTTGCGGAGCATAAAGACCCTGTTACCTACGATCACGACTGCCGTGAGGGTATCTGCGGAATGTGCTCGATGTACGTCAACGGTCACCCGCACGGACCTGACAGCGCCATCACGACCTGCCAGCTGCATATGCGTAAGTTCAAAGACGGCGAGACCATCACTGTGGAACCTTGGCGTAGCCGTGCATTCCCGGTAATCAAAGACCTCATGGTGGATCGTCAGGCATATGACAAGATCATGCAGGCCGGCGGTTTCGTTTCCGTCAACACCGGAGGTGTACCGGACGCGAATGCTATACCTATTCCGAAGCCCGTTGCTGATGAGGCTATGGACGCTGCGTCATGTATCGGCTGCGGTGCGTGCGCTGCGGCTTGTAAGAACGGCTCGGCGATGCTCTTCGTTGCTGCGAAGGTTTCACAACTCGCACTCCTGCCGCAAGGTAAGATCGAGGCGGCGGCTCGTGCGAAAGCGATGGTGGCCAAGATGGACGAACTCGGATTCGGTAACTGCACCAACACCGGTGCTTGCGCTGCCGAGTGCCCGAAATCCGTCAGCCTCGCTAACATCGCCCGCCTCAACCGCGAGTTCCTCTGCGCGAAGTTCCAAGACTAAGCGCCAGATGACATATCTCAAAAAAGTGTCCTTCGGGGCACTTTTTTTCTTTCAACTTTCCACTTTCAACTAAAAATCTTTGATTTTTCTTGCATATATGCAATTTTTGTAGTACCTTTGCGCCAAAATCTACTGCTATGTCTGTTCACTCTGACAACCACTGGTGGGGTTTTGCCGCGATGCCGCTTGGCATGGAGCCCCCCTGTCACGGGGAAGACAACCCGATGACGCTCGTTTGTCAGTTCGCCTTGGGCGAAGGGATGGTGTATGTGTTCGCGGATCTGGACTATTGGTTTGGCGACCTTGACGCGCAGAGCGGACCGATTGGTGAATGGAGTAGGGACTTCTTCCGCGTGCTATACGCTCCCACAAGGGAAGACTTACATGTCCATGAGATACGTTATCCGGACGGAACAAGCGCCGTGCCGGATGAACGTCCGATGAACGAGTTAACGAATGAACGAATGAAAGGGAACGGCGAATGGCGGGAGGAGTTGGCGCAGGACTATCCCGGATACGAGGTGTTGGTCCAACTCGACGAAGACGACGAGTTCGGTTTGCGGTTCTATGACTGCGGCACGCTCTTCTTCCTCATCCGGCCGGAGGACCTTGCGGCACGCCATTTTGAAAACGTCAAATGTGTATTATATAGTTATTGAGTATGGCTAATTTCTCTCCCCAGTTATACAAAGCCGCCTCGCAAGCAGAGGTGCTGCCGGTATCCAAAGAGCGTTCGAGCGCAGCGTTCGAGTCGCCCGTCTTCGAGGAATACCTTGCCAAGAATGACATCGCGGGCTATATGACCGCTTTGTGGAAAGGTGTCCCGGCGCGCGATGCCGAGAGTATGCGCGTACTCTTCTACCTCTCCGTCAAAGCCGAGGAGTTGGACAATGCGGCTGACCTGCTGGATATGTTGCTCGATATGGAGGACGAGTATGCCGTTTGCTTCTGGCATTTCATGGACATCCAGTACGAGATGATGGAGAAGGGCGGCACGCGCGACATGGATCAGATGCTGTCGGCGTTCAAGCTCTCGTTGGTGTTGGGCGATGCGACGTATCTGGATGCTTACCCGGACTATCCGTCGCTGCTCCACCGTTTCGGCGATCACGAGAACACCCTTCTGCGCGCGTATATCAATAATGTGGGACGGGAGGAGCCGGAAGTCAGTGTTCAGTCATCAGCTATCAGTGTTCAGCCCTGCGCACCGGAGGATAAGAAAGAATACTGGCGCAGTCTCTATCGCCGTTCCGACTGCTCGAGCAATCAGATCGGTATCTATCATGACGCGAAGGCGTATGCCGGGAAGGGCGACCCGTACGCAATGTTCATCGTCGGTTATCTGCTTAACCGCGGGATCAAAACCAAATACAGCAATCCGAATGTCACCCTCCTGGAGGTGGATCATCAGAAAGCCCTGCCGTGGCTCAAACAGGCAGCGGAGGCTGGTATCGTAGAGGCGTGTTGGGAGACCGCCTGTGCCCTGAGCGAAGCGTGGTACGTGCCGCAAACCGATGAGAACAGGCTCGAGGAGAAATTGAAGTATATCCGCATGGGTGCCGATCAGGACGATCCCGACTGCCTCGAGTGGCTCTATAAGTACTCCAAGGACGAGCACGAGCAGTTCAAGTACCTCGTGCGCCTTGCGGACAAATACAAAACCCACGAGTACACCTTGGAGCTTGCCAAATGGTACGAAGAGGGCAAGGGATGCGAGAAGGACGAGAAGAAAGCCTTTGAACTGGCGGAGTACGTCTATAAGCACTCGTCCATCAGTCCCTATGACAGTTCGTACGAGAATGCGGTACGTCTCCTGTGCCGCTATCTGAGGAACGGAATAGGCTGCGAACCCGATCCCTCGCGCGCTGCCGATATCCGCTCCAGCTACGAGTCCGAAGAGGAGGATATGATGGAATTACTGTCGAGATAACGTTTAACGAACGAGTATGAAACGGGAACTTAGCAAGTTGGAAGACTACTGCAAGCAGGCCAAACGCATCATGGAAGACCAGCAGGACCCGAGTCCGATAGCCGGCTGGGCGCGTGAGATCATGGCGTACGGACGTGGTGTAATCGCCCAAGAAGAACTGGACGAGCAAACACTTGCGGACGCTTACACTGTGCTCGCTAAAATAGCGGATAACCTATATGAACATCCGCGTCTGATGCTCCAAATCAAGCAATTAGCCTACGACATGGTCGCGCGCGGGGAAGCCATGACGCATGAGGTTTATCCTATCAAGGACGATTTCCGCAACGAGATAGAGGCCCTGCAAGCCAATATCCAAGCCGCCGACGAAGGACGATGGGAATCGATCCGTGACAGCCACATGTTGAAGTCCGACCCTATCGAATGGACGAAAGAATACGAAGCCGTCATCGATGAGGCGGACCATGAGGCATACGGGAACCTCGAGGACTGCCCGCGAGGTATGGGTTTCTGCTTCGCCTATTGGGCGGAGAAAGAAGCATCCCTCGCCCGTCGAGGCATCGAATGGCGCAGTCCGAGTTGCATGAACCCCGGCGTAATGTTTGACTGATATGAACTACCTCGAACTCCTATATAACGGTGAATACGACGAACTTGTTCGGCAGACTCTGCCTGTCCTCGAAACGGACAAGGAGGCCGAGCGCGCTTTCCTGCGTCTGTTCCTGCAAAAATCCGTCGTCCTGCTCCTATGTCCGCATAGTACGATGCAGGACCTTCATAAGGAAGCTGACAAAGGTAACAAATACGCGCAGTACGCGGTAGCTCGCCGCGTGGCTTTTGAAAACGATATGGAGAACGCTATGTGGGTTGCTTTCCGCCAGATGAGTGACGCTGCGGATCAGGGACTGCCCGATGCTATAGCAGGTTTGGCGCTGACGTATGAGTTTGGTGATATCGGATTTGTGGATCAAGAGAAAGCGGACGAAATGATGGACAAGGCTCAGCAGATGGGTAGCGAATTGGCGCTCCGCTATCAACTCAAAGACCTGTGTTTCGGTTTCCGTTTTCAGGATGCACAGCCTCAGAGGGCTATTGAAATGGCGAATCGGCTGATAGCGGACGACGAAGCGAAAGGTATTGACCCGAATGGCCTTTGGTATTACTATCGCGGTTGTGCCGTAGAAGCAACGCAGGGCCGTATGAAAGCAGTCGATGATTATAAGCGGGCACTCGAACTGGGCGTACTCCAAGCCTACGCGGATCTCATCATTGCGGCCGGATACGGCGATTCCACCGACACACTCTCCGAGAATGAGCAATACCATGATTACCTCCTCAAAGGCATGGCCGCGCGCTATTCCGGCGCATTCTTTCTGGAGGGCGCACGAATGCTTAATTGTTATTCTGTCATGCAGGATACGTTTAGAGAGAAAAACATCGATCTGCAGGGCTTGTCCTATGATATCCTTCAGGACTGCCACGAGGCTATTCTTGCATTGTTCAGTCAGGCGGCGCGATTGGGCGATATGGCGGCATGGGAGCAATTGGGAGATATGTATTATGAGGGGACTTACGGCTTCCAACAGGATTACGAGAACGCGTTTGCTTGTTATTCCAACGGTGTGAAACAGGAATCGGCCGCTTGTATGGAGAAACTATGGAAGATGATGCACGACCATCTGATCGACCGTCCGCTGGACTATGTGGATCAAGTGACGCTTTGGGGGGCACGCCACGAATCGAAACGACTCCTTGCCGAAGTGGTCATTGCCCATCAGGAAGGTCGCCTCACTCGCTATCACGATGAGATAAGTAAGTACTATGAACCCGTCTTTGATGCGCCGGATTTCACACTCGATGACGATGAGGATGAGGAGGATGACGGCCGCTTTGATGCTTTTGCATAATGAAATCGTTAATTCGTTAAATGTTAAATTGCTTTGAAATACTAAAATCTGAATGATATGAAAAAACTATTCCTGTTAACCGCCCTTATGGCGTTCACCCTCTCCTCGCACGCGGTCTTCTACCTCACAGACTCGCTCTCGAACCTCGAGGATAACAAAGTATGGATCTCCACTTCCAAATCCGAAGGGCCGTACCAGATCTTCGCCGGTGGCAACCAGCGGCTCGGATGGGGACAGATCTACCAAACCAACGCCGGTATCGAACTGAATACTGCTGAAGCCTCCTCAAAGGCAACGTACAAACTGGGTAAGAAATATTCCAAACTGTCTTTCTGGCTCTGCTCGCGTGCCCTGAGTGACAAGTCCTATTCGCTGGTCACGATCACGGCAGACGGCAAGCGCATCTACGACGAGCCTTATTTCGGATACGATGCTCCTAAATGGGTCGTGCTGGATGTGACGGGCGTCGAGACACTTGTCTTCAAACTCGTGGATCCGCAGATCACGGTTACGTTTGCCAAGATGCAACTCTGGTCAGCGGGCGAGACCGTCGTCAAGCACCCTATTCAGAGTGAACCGACCGGCAAGAAGATCAAAATGGTGGAGGAGATGTACCCCTATTTCATGTGCGGCGGAACGAAAGCCATCTTGGATAGTATTCCTGTGGCGGAGATATCGACCGAGCAGATCGTTTATCAGCCCGGCCATGCCTGGTGGAAACGCGTGGACTCGCTCAGTATCGGTCGCCATGAGTATAAGAGCGGCTTGCAGATGGAACTATATGAGGCACTTATCGGCACGCCCTACCGGTACTGTTTCTTCTGGCTCGGTAAGAAATACGACAAGATATCCTTCATCGTCGGTCCGCGTGATAACCGCAGTTCGAACTCTTCCTGCTGGCTGGTGGTCAAAGGCGACCACGGCAAGATCTTGCATGAGAGTATCGTTCGCCAGAATGACCTGCCGCGCCAAGTGGTAGTCGATGTGTCCGGACAGGAGATAGTCAATGTGGGCTCAGAACTGCGTGACTGCGACCTGCTCGGCGGTATGACCTTCGGTACGGTTGAGATGTATGCTTATCCGAAAGGTGACGCGACGGTACCGAAGGAAGGGGTAGTCAATCCGAATAAAGAGGTCATCGCCAAACTGCCCTCTCCTTGTCCGCTGATGTCGTCCATCCGCCCGTATTCGGTGCGCGGAAAAGGCGATGCCGATGCCGTGCGTTTCAATGGCGAATCGCGCTATAAGACCTTCTCTATGGGCGGCGAGAAATTCAATGAGGGCTTTATCCTGACCACCGGAACGACCTTCCTGGGAGACGGTATCGACTCCTACATGGCCTTCGATTTGGCCGGCGAGTTCGATTATATCTCTTTCTATGCAGGAATGCTCACTAAGCACCGTGTCTTGGACGATGACCGTCTGCTGGTATTCGCGGATGACAGCCTCATGCTGGATACCGTGATCCACTGTACCTGGCCGAATGTCTATTTCGAAGTGCCGGTCAATAAATGCCGTATCCTCAAGTTCGCCAAACCCGGACACAAGAAGAACAAGGAGTGCTTCATCGGAGTCGGTGACATCGCCCTGTATCGCGGCAAACCGGTAAAGCATAACTTGTTTACCCATGTCCAACCGGAGTGTCCGGAAGAGGCCGACCTGATTGATCTCTGCAAACAACCGTATTTCCACTTCGTCGGACGGTATCTGTCCACCCTCACGAACTTCGATTTCAACGATTGCTTCCAGAATGGTGAGACGCAACGCCGTTTCTTCCAGATGAAGGACGGTTCGAAAATCTACAAAGGTATCATGCTCGAGGCGAACATGCCGCTGGGAATCGAAGATATCTCCCTTTCCGATGCGGTGATGATGTTCTTCATCGGTGCCGGAAGTGCTATCAGTTCCAGTGATTTCAGCGCCTATACCGGTACGTCGGCGGGCGGCGGTCTCGCCGGACAGTTGGGCATCCTCCATCTAATGAATAACCAGAACGGAGGTCAGGCTTCGGTCGTTGCCTTCAACCCCTACGGCGAATACAAGACCTGTACTTTCTCGATTGCCAATAAATCCGAGTACTGGGACGATGTGGATTATGTAATGAACCTCGGGAAACGCGTGGAGCACCCCTTCAAACTGCATGTGTTCGCCGATCAGCGCCTTGTCAAGACTATCGAGTGTACCAATACCATGCAGCCGCAGACCTTCACCGTGCCTATCTATAACTGCCATCAGTTGATGTTCTGGCTCGAACCGGGCATCACCCGTTCCGGTCAGTTCGTGCTATACGATATGACGGTCAGCAAGAAACCCTACGTGCCGCAGAAACAATGCTGGGAAGTGACCTTCGAGCAAGGCGGAACTACGCAGACCGTGTACGGATGGCTCACCGAAGAAGAAGTGCTGGAGAATATCGCCGAGATGAGAGCGGATTCGTCCGTCAGCAATATCTCTTATCGCCCCGCTGAGGCCGGAGATAAACAAGCGTGTGAAGAATTGTTTGATAAATCCGAATAAGCATGGCTAAGATCTTTGTGTATGGCTCCGTATGGTCCTCCGATCCGGGGATCGTCAACCGCTCTGATTACCAAGGCTCGATTGATGTCGCGGAGGTGACTCCCGACATGGACTTGACCGATGTCATAACGGATAAATGGTGGAGAGGGGATGTGGCGTATAAGTTCTGCGCTCTCCGCATGAAAGAGTTGCGCTCCGACGGGATTCTCTTCACGTACGGAAAGACCGAAGTGTTCGTCCCGTTCGGAGGTTCGAAATTTCTGGAAGAAGTAGGATTGAGTTACGCCTACGGCTGCCTCAGTATCAGCCTTAGCGCCTAACGACCAACGGGCTGTCCTGTGAGGGTATAGGTTGTGCCGTTCCGCTCAATAACGATCTGTCCGTTGCGGATCAGCTTTGTACATTGTACCTTGTTCCTTTGTACATCCATTAGGTTGGTAGTGCTGCCGGCGATAGTCAGGCATACCTGCCCGATGCGCGTACCCGTTCCTGCCGAACGTTGGATAGTGAACGACTTGGCATTCGTCGGAGCCGTCAACTGAACTGTCTCTTTCGCGGAGCCGGAGATATTGTATTTCTTGTTACTCTCGTTGTTCCAATGACAGGCGATGGTGTTCTTTCCTTCCGCCCAGTTCGGTATCGTCACATCGAAAGAAACGGACTGAATAATCGTTCCATACGCCGAGAAATCGAAGGTGATATAGTCCGCGTTACTGCCCATATTGAGATATCCTTGCTCCCATGCGCTGGAGGTATGGTTGAAGGCGTAGGCGATGCTCACTTGCCCGAAGTCGGACGGTATTCCGCCGTTACCGACTGTCGGTTCTTCGCCTAATCCTAAGTCAATGCAACAATCCCCGCTGACCGGTCCTATCGGCGGATCTACAGGCGTGTCTCCGCCGTCGCAGGAAGAGGTGACCTCTCCGCTCTCTGTTACACTCAGCGTGGCACCCGCGCCGCAAGTGCTGTTCGTCACGTAGTTCTTTGCCTCTGCGGCGCTCAAGTCGTCGTACGCGTAACCCGGAGCACTCACACTACCGCTGTTGGACGGCAGGTTGCCTGTGCAGTTCGCGAACTTACAGTAGTTGGTCGTGCCGTTGAAACCTTTGTAGATGTTCTTTGCGTTGTTGGCTTTACCCGCAAACGTACATCCTTCGAAATAACTGCTTACGTTCTCCGGACCTACATAGTAATCCGCCACCGAACTATTCCAGTAGCAGTTCAGATAGTGGATAAGCGCATTGCGGCAACGCGTCATGCGCTGTTTGCAACCCTCGTCCCACCAGCAGAAACCGTAGGTGATGTTATACGTCCCGTCGGCCGGCTTATCTGACGAACCCGAACCGACCAGGTTACTGAAACGATGGTCGTCCGTATGGTCAGTATTGGTATCACCTTCATCTCTCGGCCTAGGTGCTTTCAAATACCGGAAACGACACCAACTGACCGTGATATTATCCGACTTGCCCTTAATATCGAAATTACCATCTACTCCGTCCTGAAAATCACAGTGATCCACCCACACGTTCTTCGCACCGTCCAGACACAGATTATCCCATCCGTCGCAGTCGTAAGCACCGGGACCTTCGAAAATCAGGTTGCGGAGAATGAGGTTGCTTCCTTTCAAGTACAAGATACCTGAATTATCCTTGTCCTGCTGCCGGGAGATCAGACGCTTGCCAGGCAAAGCCATGATGGTCATATTACTCTTATCGGAAGAGATATGTTCATTGACGGTGATATTCTGCGTGATAATAATCACGTTATTTCCCTTTCCAAGTGCTGTCTTGAGGGCGGATAAGGATGATACCAGAGTGGGTGTTGCGTTACCGCCACCGGTCACTGAAGCCGCATAACCCCATGACGACGATGAACAGTAATTCACGGCCTGAATCCGTATTGACAGTACCAAAAATGCCAAAAGAAAGTAGTACTTTTTCATACAAAAACCTTAAAAATCGTATAAATTGGTGCGCAAAGGTACATGTTTTTGCGCAAATTACCAAATATTAGTCGTTTTATACACAAAAAACACGAATTTTTGCCCAAAATTAAGGCTTTTGGGATAAAAAATAAATTTTCATGTTGCATAATTCTATAAAATGTAGTACCTTTGCACGCTTTTTGCTATGAAGATAACGAAACCAATCCAATAATCAAATTGTATTAACATGAAGAAAATTCTTTTCAGCCTTATGGCTCTAATGCTGTCGGTCACTCTGCCGGCCGGTCAGCGGACTGCCGAAGATGCTGCTTCTATTGCTGCTTCTTTTGTGAACGGACGTCCTGCATTGCGCAAAGCGCATGTTGCTAACCAAACGTCATCCTCGATGCGTCTGGCGCACACCCGTCAAAAAGCATCCTCTCAGGAAAACGCTTTCTATGTATTCAACCGTGGCGACAATGCCGGATTTATCATCGTGTCGGCAGACGACCGTACCACCGAAGAGGTACTCGGTTACTCCGATGGCGGTGCTGATTTCGATTGGGAGACCGCCAACCCGAACTTGCGTTTCTGGCTCGACCGTTACGCAGAGGAGATATCGTCGATCCCGGCTGACGAGCAGGTAGTATCCAACCCGCGCAAAGCCGTTCAGGTATCTGCTATCGCTCCGCTTCTCAAGAACAAAGACGGCGTGGAAATAACCTGGTATCAGGAGGCTCCCTATTATAACCTGTGCCCGATGGACGTGCGCGATAACACGCGTTCGCTGACCGGTTGTGTCGCTACTGCGGCTTCCCAGATCATGTATAAATGGCGTTATCCGGAGAAAGGTACCGGCTCGCATTCCTATACATGGTATGATTGCAAGGATGATGACTGCAACAATTATGTAACGAAAACTTTGTCCGCAGACTTCGGCAATACTACTTACGATTGGGATAACATGTTGCCTGCTTACGAAGGCAAGAATACTACTGCGGCGCAGAAAACGGCCGTCGCTACCTTGATGTACCATGCCGGTGTGGCGTGTGACATGTGGTACGGAGGTGACGCTACCGGTGGTTCCGGTGCGTGGACAGATGACATGGCGTATGGACTGAAAAAATATTTCGGTTATCGCATCGGTAAGTTCATCACCATGTATTCGCAGTCCAAATATAAACAAGCCAAAGGAAAAGATGTGGCGGATGTACCGGCTGAGTTTAGTGTGACGCGCGATCAGTTTACCGCTTATTTCAATACCGACCTTGAGGCTGGCAGACCTATCCTGATGGGAGGAGAGAGTAATAGTAGCGGAGGACATGAATTCGTCTGTGACGGACGTGATGCCAACAATAAATTCCATATCAACTGGGGTTGGGAAGGTTCCTCTAACGGCTATTTCTTGCTCTCGGCTTTGAATCCGAGCGGCTACAATTTCTCTTCGAATCTGGACGCACTTCTTGGTCTTGAACCCGACGTAGCTGCCGAATATACGATTCGCTTCTTCGATAACGGCCAGCAGATCGGCGAGACGCAGGTAGTGCCCGCCGGCGAGCAAGCGCAGAAACCGGCTGACCCCACTCCGGAGTGCGCTGCCTATACTTTCGTAGGATGGTGGACGGCTCCGCTGCCGGCATCGAACACATCCGCTAAGACGTGGATCACCGATTTCAAGGCGACCCAAGACCAGGATTACTATGCGATTTATTCCCTCACCGAGGACGCGATACCTACGCTCACCAATGACTATATGAAGATCACCTCCATCGAAGACTTGTCTGACGCCAACTATCTCATCGTGGCGGATAATAACGGTGCATTCAATGCCATGAGTACAGAATGGAAAGATACGTATTATCTGGCGGGAAAAGACGTTACGCCGTCGGATGACGTCATTACTACGGAGGATGCTTCGATCATCTGGGCTATTCAGGAGAATGGCGGTCAGATAACCATTCAGAATGAAGAGGCAGGCTATCTCTATATCCAGCAATCAGGCACCTACTATAATATCAAGTTAGGCGACGACCAGACGGCCAATAAGTTCACCTGCGAGATCGATGCGACCAAAGGCTGGTTGTTGAAATCCGTCACCTATTCCGACCGTTTGCTGGAGTACTATACAGGCAAAACCCGCTGGGCGTTCTTCAAATCTGCCGACGCGCCGGTTTATCTCTATAAGCAAGTGATGAGCGGCGGAACGCACTATACGTCTGTTGTGACCTGCAGCCCGCAAGGCATTGAGAAGGTACAAAGGAACAATGTACAATGTACAAAGATAATCCGAGACGGTCAGTTGCTGATCCTGCGGGACGGACAAGTTTACACCGTCACAGGACAAAGAAAGTAAACACAACTTAGAGGAGTGCCAAAGCGTGCTCCTCTTTCTTTGTCATCTCCGCTTTGGTCTCCGGCGTCTTGTCGCCCTGACCCGTGAGATGCAGGATGCCGTGAATCAGAATACGGTTCAACTCCTGTTCGAAGGGGACACCTACCATCTCCGCGTTCGAGCGAACGGTATCGAGGGAGATGAAGATATCGCCGTTGAGTGTCTGAGCCGTTGAATAGTCGAAAGTGATGATGTCCGTGTAGTAGTCGTGCCCGAGGAACTCGCGGTTGACCGCCAATTCACGTTCGTCGGAGCAGAAGATATAATTGATATTCCCTACGGCAAAGCCGTAGTATGCGGCTACCGCGCGAATCCATCGGCCTGTTTGACGCTCATCCAATGCCGGCATTGCTGTATCATCTGTCGTAAATCGTATCATTTCGAGTGCAAAAGTACTACAAATTTTGCATATATGCAAGTAATTGCGCATTTTTTTTTCGGGGCAGAATGATATTCTGCGATTAAGGAATGCCTTTAAACCATGCGGATAGCGTATATGCCCCTCGAAAACGGGCGCTCCCTGCGCCCCCTTCCGTCCGCTTCCCAAAGCGGATACCACTGTTTTTACGGGGCATATACCTATACGTCGGGGACGAAGGCATTCCTTAATCAGGCAGCGACGATAGGAGCGGGCAGCAAAAAAATGCGTAAGCTTGCATACGTCCGGCAGGACGCGAACGTACTTTCGAAGGGGCCCCATTTATGGGGGAGGAGGTCGAAATTACTGCATTTTTTTCATATATGCAAGATTTAATGCAAAAAAATGCGAGTTTTAGGTACTTGCGTATGTGCCAAAAAAGCAGTACCTTTGCACCGACATTCCAAAATCATAAATCATCAATCATAAATCATAAATCATCCATATGCGTAAATTCATTTTCTTTTGTGCGCTCGTGATGGCAGCTACAAGCCTCTTTGCCGAGAGCAAGAGTATTATTCCTTCGGAAATACTCAAGAACAAAAAAGCGAAGTACGATGAAGCTTCCAATACCATTATTTTTGAGGAAGGATTCAAGTTGGGTATGACTAAAGGTTACTTGATATTTGTCTCGGATGGAGATCTTCGGTTTCTGCTGAAGGGCAATGCGGAGTTTCGCGCCTCGCTGCTGGTAGAGGGGAATCTGATTATAGATAGCGAAGGTGATTATACCTTGTCTGTCACTTCGAATATCACCGGTTCCGCCCTCCGGTGTGCGGCGTTGCAGGTTAATAAAGGAACGACGCTCAACTTGCTCTCACGTAATTCACGGGATGCTATGTTTGCACTCGATTGCAGGGATATCACGGTTAACGAAGCCACGCTGCTCGCCGAAGTGACCACGGCGAACATATCGGTCTATACCGAGCATCTCACGCTCAACGGATGTAAGTTGGAGAAACCCAAGGGCGGAATCGTCAATAAAGAGAAGGGATGTATCTGCTTCGGTGACGGCATCCCCGCTAAAATAGTACGTATCACCCCTGATAGCAAGAAAAAATGAAACGTCTCTCGCTCTTTGTTCTCTGCTCTTTGTTCCTCGTTTCCGCGAAGGCGGAGTTGGAGGTGCCTCGTGACTCCGTGCCGGAAGACCATTTGGCATGGTTTGGTCTGCGCGGCGCGGTGAAAGAAGTGGTGGAGTACGATTATAACGGTTACGGCAAGACCGTCTGGTGCTTTGACAAGCGCGGCCGCCTGACCGAGTATGTCGAGTACACCCATCCTTTCTTCGAGAACGGCGGTTGTGTCTTCGGCCTATGGGCACATTATCGCTATGCCTACGATGAGAAAGGCAAGATCCAATTCCTCGAGACCTACAACGCCGATTATAACACGGTGGATGATTGGGCGGATATGATTCTGGAACTCTTCCCGCTGCAACGCAAAGATGCCGATTTCCGCGATAGGGCGGAGAAAGAGTTCGGCGATACGACGTTCTGTTATTCCGTATGGCATCAGAAGGGCGAGCAGAGTGATTATTTCGGCATTCGGTACGACCGCAAAGGCAATTGGTTTGAACAGGTGCACACCACCGAGGACGGTTATACATGCGCCAACGTGCGCGTACGCGAAATAATTTATTATAAGGATATAGAGCTCTTCGATCTGCCGGCAGGCGTCAAGGCCGTCAGCCATCAATGGACGGCGGATGACCGCGTATGGTCCAACCGCTATGAGTTCGATAAGGAGGGGAACATGACCGCTTTCCGTTCCCGGGTGGACGATGAGGATCTGTTTGAATGGACGCCGGAGGACAAAGACCAGCTCGGTAGTGACCTCATCGTGCCCGAACAGGACAAAGACACGAAGCGTACCGTCGAGTACTGGTCCACCGTGCCCCTTGGCGAACTGAAAGTCCTGCCCGCCGATATCAATGAGCAGAACGCTTTCGGGCTCTGCTTCCACTATATGGGTTATGCCTTCGAGGGCTCGCTCTATCCGCTCCATGACGGATGGTGGGTGGTGCTCAGTCACTGGTGCCTGGATGAGGAGGAGACAATCTACCTTGCAGAAGAGGACGAGAACGGCGAGCCTGTTCCCGCCGCCTCGCGTTATAAAGACCCCTTTGCGGGCATGACATATCCGATTATCAAGACGGACTCCGTCGGCTTCAGTACCCGCAACTATGGCGGCGAGACTATCAAGATGTACAAGGAATCCGACGGCAAGAAAGTATGGGATAAGTTGCGCGTACAATGTAATATCGATGTGCTGGATGCCGATCCCAAGACCCGCCGTCTGCTGGTCCGCACCAATCCGCGGGACTGGTGCTGGGACGATAAACCGTACCAGTCCGTCTATGGCTGGATGGACGAAGAATGGGTCTGCGCTAACCTTTTAACCACTTGCCCATGATGCACTCAGAGATAACATGCAAATACGGTTGTCCTCCGCCGCCGGAACAGTTTATCGTCTGGCAGGACGAGGAGCGGAGACTGTTCATCGAGGGTAGGCGAACCCTGCTCTACTACAAGAACCGGTTCTATACTTTCCGCGTGGACGGCCACGAACCCATGGCGATCATCATGCTCAATAACGAGCCGGCCGCCTATATCCATAACTCGTTCGATGTCGAGTACGAATGCCAACAGTTCCGCCGCAACCCGAACTATCGATGCAGGACCATCACCGGAAAAGAGCATGATGCCAAGTATTTCTGCCGGCTGCTCACGACGGCTATCGACTATGGTTCCGACTGTCAGATAGACGATGTGGAGCGCATAGCGGATGAACTCATCCGTTACGAATCCCGCGAGGTATGGTATCATCAAGACGGCATCGAGTTCGGACGGTATGGTGAAGAAGAAGGGGGTAGGGAAGAATATCACTACGAGTATGAGATACTCTATATCATCGTCGATGGCAAGAAATACCATCTGAACGATAATGTGGATGAACCGGATGCACTGTATCTCTGCGAGCCCGGCAGGTACGGACGCAAACATGCCGCTTTGCGCATCCATGGTACGAGAGGTGCGGTGCTGGCGGCTTATGCCGATGATTGGAAAGCCGGACATACCTTCACTCCTTTCGGGCACCCCTGCGACACCAAGACCTTCTGCGCCATGATCGCTTACGCCCTCCGTTCCGGCAAGAAAGACTTCACCCTTCGTGAATTAGAAAACAACTATACATTATGAGACTGTCTGCATTGATAATAGGAGCCGTAGGGCTGTTACTGACCGCGTGGTTCATCGGCGTGATGGGCTACCGCGGTAAGACCCTTGTGTACGGCATACTGGTGATCCTCTTCACCGGCCTTTGTATATGGTGCCTCATCAATATCGATGACATATCCGTCTTCCTGCGCGAACATCTCGGCGTCTGGGGCATGTCGGGAGTCTTCCTCCTCATTGCTCTCGCCGTCTGGCTCGGTATCCACTTCTTATTCTGAACTTGATCTTTGCGTCCAAATTAGGTTTAGATAGTAGAAGCGCCCACGGAGTATATTTATCCGGCAAATGAGGGTTATATCATATACGATCGGTTTGTGGCTATCTGGTTACAGCGGCTATAGCGCTTAAAATGCGAGTTTTAGGTACTTGCGTATGTGCCTGAAAAGCAGTAATTTTGCAGCGTCGAAATGATGTTGCTTTTTTTTGTACAAACAATCACCTAAAATAACAGTATTAACCATTAAGTTTTATTTATTATGAAACGTATTTTTTACTCAATGGCTTTGGCGCTGGTAGCGCTGATGGTTTCCCTGCCGACACAGGCAGGTAGAGTCTTTGAAGCCAATACTCTGAATGAGTTATTCGGCTTGCTTTGCCAAGGTTATTCTGCGACTCACGATTGTGTAGAGCCTGATGACACGATCCGTCTTAATGCGAATATAACGTATTCTACCGGTGTAACAGACAATATGTATTTGTTTATTCCGGCAAATACTACTCGTACATTGGACTTAAACGGTAAAACATTAAAAAGCCTACCGACGCTTATATCTTCTACCGACGCTAATGTAATAGAGATGCATGATAATAGTACGCTGAATATCTGCGACACCCAAGGAGGCGGAATGATTATTAATGATAGTCAGGTTCATTTCGTGAACGAAAAAACTTCTTTTGGAGATCCTACATTCCATAATGGAACATACTATATCAATTCTGCTTGTATAGTCAATAGAAAGGGTCGATTTGAAGATCCGGTAGCCGCGAATTGCACTGTGAATATATACGGCGGAAGCATTATCGCAAAATCTTTGAGCCAGATGAATGATCAGTGTTCTGCCATCTTATGCCGTCCCGATCAAGTGGCGTATAACGGCACGCAATCCTTGCTATATGAAAACGGAGGATACTTGAGTGATCCGAATATGACCGTAAATATTTATGGAGGTTATGTAAGCGCTATCAGAAGTTATAAATATACCTTTAAGACTTATGAAGAAGATTTTCTAACAGTTGATGCAGCCCGGCGTTATTGGCAGGAGCCGGATTTGCATCTGCATTTCTTCTACAAAGATTATTATAGTAATCCTTTGAAGGTAAATCTCTATGGAGGTTCTATCGGACAAAACGGTATGTCTATACCTGCTTTGGCCTATCCCAAAGGTTTTTCCGGCACATTGAAAGATGGTACGATCTACGGTATCGTTTCGGAGGATCACCTCAATAATTTCAACGGCGTGGCAGACGGCGTGAAGGTCTATCTGAACGGCACGCAGACTACGGTTAATGCCCTTAAGACGCAAGACCTGGCCGACAAGACCGTCCGCTTTGCCTATGAGCCGGATCTTTCCGTCAGTGGGATTGCTGTTACCAAAGATAACTGCACCGATATTATGCCGTGGGAGGAGTTCAAGGCTTCCTTTGACTACGCCACCAATACCCTCTATCTCAAGACCCTTTCCAATCCGACCAATGTGCTGAACGGTATTCAGTTTGCGGATTTCGATTTAAGAATCGTCGTGGATGGTCACTGGCGCATCGAAGGCTCTATCGTCGGCACCAACGGTGACCTCACTATTACTTCGAACCATTTTGCCTTGACCGAGGAAGATGGCGACGCATTAGTAATGAAGCCGGGCGACAACACCGCTATCACGCTGAACGGACACCGCCTGACGCTCACCAACCGCGTACGGCTGTTATGCTACAACAACGAGATCGGTCATACGCCGCAATCCGCTGTCAAATGTCACGATATGTGGGTCAACAACAGTTGGTTCGACGCATGGGGAAAGAAACCGATAGTAGATTGTACCTATGGCAGTGTCGTCAATGCTACTATCAAAACCGGTTCGTTCAAGAATAACGATGTCATTCAGGTGGAGCCGAATATCACCAAATATGTCGTTTGGGTGGAGCCCAATGATTATAATGCTGGTTCTACCAACGGCGACGCTTACGTGGCTGAAGGAACGTCGCATACCGCTATCGCTACGCCTAACAGCGGTTATCACTTCCTTCGCTGGTCCAACGGCGTGACCGACAATCCTTATACCTTCGTGGTAACGCAGGATACCGTCCTGTATGCGCTCTTTGAGGCAGA
>JAFVHA010000019.1 GCA_017478035.1 Paludibacteraceae bacterium
TTCCACAAAGACAATCTCTTTCTTGTTTTCTGCAATAAGATCCACTTCCAGATGTCCCATCCGCCAGTTGTGCTCCACCACTTTGAGACCTTTCTTTTCCAGCATTCTGGAGGCTTCCTCCTCGCCGATGATTCCTATGGGATTGGTTACAAAGGGCATACTTATCTCAATTGCTCCATACGCGCAGCATCCAACCGCAGCAGGATAAACAACAACAAGGTGAATCCCCACAGCGAACTACCGCCATAGCTGAAGAACGGTAGCGGTATACCGATAACAGGCAATAATCCCAATACCATTCCGATATTAATCATCAAGTGAAAGAGGAATATGCTGGCTACCGAGTATGCATATATCTGCGTGAAGCTATTTCGTTGCCTTTCGGCTATTTCAATTAGACGTAAAATAAAGAATAAATATACCAGTAAAACACCAATGGAACCTACAAAACCCCACTCTTCACCTACGGTGCAGAAGATGAAGTCTGTGTCTTGCTCCGGCACGAATTGCAATTTTGTTTGAGTTCCCTTCAAATAACCTTTCCCGAGGAATCGTCCGGAACCAATCGCTATACGCGCCTGATTGACATTGTATCCGGCTCCGGCAGGATCTTCTTTCATGCCTAACAAGACCTCAATACGAATGCGCTGGTGGGGTTGAAGCACGCGCGTGAATACAAAATCACAGGCTTGGGTATATCCGATACACCCCAGACTGAAAACGGCAACAAGCAGCAATGCGTACTTCCGCCAATAGATACTGACGAACACCATATAAAGTACCAGTGCACCGACAATACCCATAGAAATCCAGTCAAACGGCATGCGAATCCAGATATTTATTAGTAAGCAAATACCATATATCAGTGCCACGCTTCCGCTTAAGATGAGGGCTTGCCACCGCATACGGTGTTCTTTGCATATGAAAAATATTTCCACGGCTGTCAGCAGCAGCATGCATGTGAGGATACCTACGCTTCCTGTTCCTAATGGCAACGCTACAGCGCCCCAACGGATACTGATGATGAATAGCGCTACAGCTGCCACACCCGTCCATAATACATATCCGCTCATTCCCTGGCGATAGAAGACCAGCATAAAGGCGGCAAAGACGAGCGCAGAACCGGTCTCTTTTTGCAGTACCATGATAATAAGAGCCGGTACTCCGATAAGTGCAAAAGGAACAATCAAATCGCGCCAGGTACGTAGTTTGTATTCATAGCGTCCCATGTACTTGGCGACAGCCAATGCAACGATACATTTGGCAAATTCAGCCGGTTGGAGATTAATCGGGCCCAATGATATCCAACTCAATGAACCCTTGATATCGTGCGCAAGGAATGGGGTGGCTAATAGAAGCAAGATCATTGCCCCATATGCTATATACGCCAATACATCGTATGTCTTATAGTCAATCAGAAGCAAAACGGTTCCTAACACCAGTGAACCAATGATCCATACAAACTGTTTACCGGCTCGATTGGAGAAATCGAAGATGCTTGTTTGATCAAACGTATAACTGGCGCCATAGATATTGAGCCAGCCAAAGAAAACTAAGACCAGAAACAGACCGATGGTAATCCAATCGACGTTTTGCCATATGTTACCACTTCTTGACGCTCTCATTCAGTACGCTCTCTCCGATACGTTTCCGTAAATCTTTTCGTTTTACTTCCCCCGTTAGGTATTGCTCTATCATCATGCTGGCAATAGGACATGCCCACGTGGCACCAAAACCTGCATTTTCTACCACCACCGCTACGGCAATCTGTGGATCTTCAAGCGGCGCAAAACCGATGAAGATGGCATGATCGCGGCCGTGCGGGTTCTGTACAGTTCCCGTCTTGCCGGCCATATGCAGACTGTCTACGGCAAAGTGACGTCCCGTTCCGTAAATCATCACGCGACCCATGCCCTCTTTAACCACCTCAAAATGACGTTTGGCTATATCCAGATTATGCCGATGAATACGCATGGAATCGTTCTTGTTGAGGTGCGGGGATATGTAATATCCTTCATTGGCAATAGTGGCAGCTTGATTGGCTAATTGCAATGGAGTGACCAATATCTCGCCCTGACCGATACTTAGAGAACGGATAGTGATGGCCTTCCAGCCTGTTTTACCGTAGTATTTGTCATATAAATTTATGCTGGGAATGCTTCCTGATGATTGCTCTCCTATATCTGAATCCGTAAATTTCTGTCCCATTCCAAATGACATCACAGCCTCGCGCCATAAGGCATAGCGGTGACGAAAAGCTTCATTATCCTTGCCATACCCGTCTTTTTGCAACAAATCCCGGAAAGCACACCAGAAATAAGGGTTACAACTCTGTTCGATAGCTCTGTCCAGTGCTACAGGAGAACCGTGATGGTGGGTACATTTGATGGGTGAACTGCCCGGTCCGGAACACGGATAAAGTGTATTTGGGGTGATGGCTCCCTGCTCTAAGCAAACTAAAGATTGTATCGTCTTGAAGGTGGAACCTGGAGAATAGGTGGCTTGCGTGGCGCGGTTCATAAGTGGTTTGGATTTGTCTTGCAGCAGTGCGATATAGTTTTTGCTGCGTTCCTTCCCGACAAGTACTTTTGGATTCCATCCCGGGTTGGATGCCAATGCCAATATCTCACCGGTGTGCGGTTCGATAGCTACCGCACTGCCGATCTTCCCGCATAATAATTCTTCCGCCAACAGCTGTAATCGGATATCCAGAGTAGTGTATAAATCCGTTCCCGCTTTGGCAGTCCGGTCTAGTTCCCCGTTCTGATAACTGCCTTGCATACGCCCCTTGGAGTCTCGCATCAGTACTTCCACTCCTTTATCGCCCCGTAGCTGTTTCTCGTAGGTTCGCTCCAATCCGTCGCGTCCTGAATAATCTCCGCGCGCATAATAATCATCGCGGTCAATATCGTTTTGATTCACCTCGCCTACAGAACCCAAAACATGCGCTGCGGCTTTGTATGTATAGTCTCGCAAAGTGCGTTTCTGAATCTGGACTCCAGGAAATTGGAACAGTGATTCCTGAAGAGTGGCGATATCCTCTTTCTTTAGTTGATTCATGAATACTTGAGGGGTCCAACGGGAATAACCTCTGTTCTTGCGCTTGTCTTTAATCTCCTGAATTCGTTCGTCAAATTCCTTTCGCTGTATATTGAGACAACGGCAAAAAGCAATAGTATCCCACTCTTTACCCATGTCGCGCATAGTTAGAGTGATCTCATAGATAGGTTGATTGAAAACTAACAGTTCCCCATTGCGGTCGTAGATAAGACCGCGCGACGGGTAGATGGTCTGTTTGACGAGCGCATTGCTATCCGCCTGTCCGGCTGTAGACTTATCAATGACTTGCAAATAAAACAACCGGACTATATACATGCAGACAATTACAATGGCAATGCCACTGATGACATATCGGCGTCTATAATACTGGTCGTTAATCATTTGTATTTCATTGCATTATACCCAATGACAATCGAAATGGTGATGAAACTGCTTATGATTGTTTCCAGAAGAACAAATCCTATATAATGCCAACTCCAGGCGGCTAAACTGAATACTGTCAAATGGTGAATGAGAACCAATATGATCACGTATTTGAGCAATGCTTCCATGCCTATGGCGCGCAAACTGATCTGCTCATTTAGCCGTTCTTTGTCATTCACGATGGCCCCCAGTAAATAAGGTCGGATGAACATCAGTAGAATGCAAGCGGCCATGTGTACGCCGAGAGAGTTGCAGAAGATGTCCATGATGAGGCCTGCTGACGCACCGATTAGCATTTCTACATTGTGCGGCATAGTAATAGGAAGCATCAACAGGCAGAGAACATAGATATAGGGATGGCATACACCCCATAACTGCAATTGATCAAAGAGCAGTACCTGAAGTAGCATGATGACTACATATCGTCCCAATTGTTTAGTCCAATCCATTCTCCAAATCTTCCAATTCCGTCTGATGCGGGTTCTGTACTATCTTGACATATTTGAGCCGCTTGAAATTAGTGCTTAAACGAACACGGATAGTGTGGTACGAATCGCCCTCTTTCAGCGTACTGCTTTCCACTATTCCTACAGGAATACCTTCCGGGAAAACAGGAGTCAATCCGCTGGTGATAACCGTGTCACCCGGATTGACTACCATATGTGCCGACACCTCTGTCAATTGCGCAAAACGATTATCTTTGCCGTCCCATTTGAGGGCGCATATATAATCATTCTTTGCAAAGCGGCAACTTAGATTCGTATAGGTGCTGATGAGAGGTATAGCCACGCTGTAATTGCGTCCTACCGTCTTCACGATGCCTACTACGCCCTCTTCGTTAATAATGCCTTGTCCTCGTTGAAGACCGTCTTTACTTCCCCGGTTGATGGTCAGATAATTATGCAATCTGTCGGTTGTCATCTGTACTACCTTGGCGTGATTGCAAAGGAACACCACTTCGTTTCGTGCCGAATCCATCGAGTAAATCTGATTCAGCAATGCGGCATTTTCCGCAGCTAACTGTTCGTTTTGGCTGCGTAAACTGAAATAGCCGGTAATCTCACTTATTTGTGCATGCTGCCATGCGATGAACTCATTGGCTGTGCTCAATAGGCTGCTTCGAGGATAGGCGTTATTCATGCTTATTAGCAAAAACGCAGCAACTTCCAAGGCAATGAAAACCAGGAAGTTGCTATAACGTAGCAGTATCTTGAGCAAATTCTGCATAAGTCGCTATGAGTGATTAGCGAAGAAGGAATCCGAAGTTGTTCACATTCTTCAGCGCCACTCCTGTTCCGCGGGCAACAGAGTGTAGCGGATCGTCTGCTACATGGAACGGGATAGTAATCTTATCAGTCAGACGTCTTGCCAAACCGTGCAGCAATGCGCCTCCGCCAGTCAGATATATTCCTCGTTTTACAATATCCGAATACAACTCAGGAGGAGTGGTCTCGAGGGCCTGAAGGATAGCACCTTCAATCTTGCTTACACTCTTCTCCAGACAATGGGCTATCTCCTGATAACTAACGGGCACAGACATAGGTAAGGCAGTCACTTTGTTCGGACCGACCACGATGAAGTCCTCCGGTGCATCTTCCAGTTCCGGCAGTGCGGAACCCACCTGAATTTTAATGCGTTCAGCAGTCGGTTCATCAATGCGCAGGTTGTGCATGCGACCCATATATTCGATGATGTCCTGGTTGAAGTCATCACCGGCAATCTTAATTGACTTGTTGCTAACAATGCCACCGAGAGAAATAACAGCAATCTCTGTGGTACCTCCACCTATATCGACAATCATGCAACCTTCCGGACTCTCTACATCCAAACCGATACCGATAGCTGCTGCCATCGGTTCATAAATCATGTAAATATCACGTCCTCCTGCGTGCTCTGAACTGTCGCGCACGGCACGAATCTCGACTTCAGTCGAACCGGAAGGAATACATACCACCATTCGAATCGAAGGAGTGAAAAGGCGAGTCTGTTTCGGAATCATCTTAATCATTCCGCGAATCATCATCTCGCAAGCATAGAAATCGGCAATCACTCCATCCCGTAGCGGGCGCACTGTGCGTATCATCGTGCCTCCTTTTCCGATCATCTGTTGCGCCTTGCGGCCTACGGCAACCATTTTGTTGTCCGCCATCGAAATTGCCACTACCGAAGGCTCATCCACCACAATTTTGTCATCACACATGATGATGGTGTTCGCCGTTCCAAGGTCGATAGCAATCTCTTGAGTAAAAGAAAAAAGTCCCATATCTATATATAATTTTGATGCCTATTTCGGAAATATCGCGCAAAATTACTACTTTTTTTTTATATATGCAAGATTACACGTATTTTTTCTTTTAAATAGTGTCTTTTTTTATTTTTTAGCACAACCCTCTCCCCTTAGCCAGTTGCATAAGGTAAGCCTTTGCCGGTTCATACTCATTCGGAATGACTCCATCTAAAATAGCATCCTTAATGGCGGCCTTCAGTTCGCCTACCATTGAACATGGCTCAAGATGTAATATTTCCATAATTTCATCACCCTTAACAGGGGGCTGGAAGTTGCGAATTCTATCACGTTCCTCAAGCTCCACCATTTTCTGGCGAACAAGCTGATAGTTCCGATGGAATCGGGCTTTTTTCTCTTCGTTTCGGCTTGTGATATCGGCGTCGCAGAGCAACATCAAGTCGTCTATATCATCGCCGGCTTCGAAAAGCAAGCGGCGGACAGCGGAGTCCGTAACAGTATCTTCAATGAGGTTAATCGGCCGCATATGAAGGTCCACCATCTTACGGACGAACTCCATCTTCTCATTGAGCGGCATTTTCATCTTTGCGAAGATCTTAGGTACCATCTTGGCGCCGATATAATTATGATTCCTGAAGGTCCAACCCGCTTGCGGGTCCCATGCTTTGCTTTTCGGTTTACCGATATCGTGGAGCAGTGCAGCCCAACGCAGCCAAAGCATTTTATCTGAATGCTGACTCCTATCATCTGAGTTTTGTAGTTCGGCAACATTATCCAGTACTTTGAGCGTATGAAGAAAGACGTCCTTGTGGCCACGACCCTCCTTTACTTCAATACCTTTGAGCGCAGCCAATTCCGGGAAAATAATGGGAAGTAGTCCGGTCTTATCCAATAAAATCCATCCTTCGGACGGACGCCGACTGAGCATAATCTTATTTAATTCTTCGACAATGCGTTCGCGCGTAATGATACGGATACGCTCTTTATTGCGCTCGATAGCATCAAACGTGTCGCCGTCGAGGAAGAACCCCAGCTGTGTAGCAAAACGGATGGCGCGCATCATACGAAGCGGGTCGTCCGAGAAAGTGATATCCGGATTGAGAGGCGTACGGATGAGACAACGCTCTAAATCGCCGATTCCATCGAAAGAATCCAGTAATTCGCCATACCGATTCATGTTCAGACAAATCGCCATGGCATTGATTGTGAAATCACGTCGGTCTTGGTCTTCCTGAAGTGTCCCGTTTTCTACCACTGGGTTGCGGCTGTCATGCCGGTAACTCTCTTTGCGGGCACCTACGAACTCCAGTTCAAGATCACCCTTTTTGACTTGCGCCGTGCCATAAGTCTTGAAAACAGAGAGGTGTGCGCCTTTTCCGAGACGCTTATTTACTTCTTCTGCGAGCGTGATACCCGAACCTACGACCACGATGTCTATATCGTTTGACTCGCGATGCAGAAACAGATCCCGCACCCAACCGCCTACGACATAGCACTCCAAGCCCAACTGATCAGCCGTTTCGCCGACCAGATGAAGGATGGGATTATCTATTTTCGGATCTTTTATTACCATAAAATGCAAAATCGGGTGCAAAATTACAAAAAATAAATGAAAAATGCAAGAAATATTTGTGTATATCAAAAAAAAGCAGTACTTTTGCAGGCTTTTTCGAGTAAAAAGCACGTCATTATTATTAACCAGGGCTCCGGGTTCGTGTAACCCAACGCCCGCAAAAACAACAAAAAAACAAATGGCAACAAAGATTCGTTTGGCTCGTCATGGTCACAAAGACTACGCTTTCTACCACATTGTAGTAGCAGACAGCCGCTCGCCGCGTGACGGCAAAATTATCGAACGTATCGGTTCGTTCAACCCGAACACCAACCCAGCAGCTGTGATCCTTAATTTCGATCGCGCATTGTATTGGGTAGGCGTGGGTGCACAACCGACAGACACCGTACGTACCATCCTTTCCAACGAGGGTGTGCTGCTGATGAAGCACTTGAACGGTGGTGTAGCCAAGGGTGCATTTAGCGCAGAAGAGGCTCAGAAGCGCTTTGACGCTTGGAAGACTCAAAAAGATGCCAAGAATGGCAAGATCAGCGCTGCTGAGGCAGATAGGAAGCGCGCTGCTGCGAAGGCTCTGCTCGCACAAGAGGTAGAGGCCAACAAGGCAAAAGCTGCTGCTATTGCCCAGAAACGCGCTGAGGCTGCAGCTGAATTAGCTGCTGCTGCTGCTCAGGAGGCTGCTCAAGAAGCAGCTGCTGCAGAGGCAGAGGCTAAGGGCGAAGAGGCTCCCGCAGAGGAACCGGCTGCTGTAGAGGCATAACAAGCCAGTCCATTCGACAGTAAGAAAGTCTGAAACGTAAGTTTTGGGCTTTTTTTTGTGCAAAATCTGAAATAATTTGCATATCTGCAAATTTTGTTGTACCTTTGTGCGCTCATTTGGATGCGATTATATGTATTTAAGTAAGGAAACGAAAGACACACTATGGTTAATGGGGTTGCAAGGTGTGAATTACCTGGCCCCCTTGTTGGTATGGCCTTACCTCATGGTGGTATTAGGAGCGGAGCAGTTCGGTGTGTTTAGTTTCGGGATAGCATTGGCGCAATACCTGATGATGCTTGTTGATTTCGGTTTTAATCTTACCACCACCAAACAAATCGCTTTGGGTCAGTTAGATCCATTCAAGGTTAACAGGCTGTTTACAGCTACCATGGCGGCCAAACTGATTTTATTGGCTATCAGCGCGGGTATCGTGCTGATTGTAAGCCTTCTACCTGCGTATAGCGCATATAAACCGATAGTTTGGATCACATGGCTGATGGTAGTTGGAAATACCTTTTCGATGTTCTGGCTTTTTCAAGGCTTGGGAAAAATACGCTGGGTGGCAGTCATCAATGCCGTCATGAAACTGCTGATCCTGCCCTTCACTTTTGTTTTGGTTAAAACTCACGCCGATGTCCAAATGGCGGCATGGATACAGGTGGCTGTTTTTCTTGGTGTCGGTTTGGTCACGGTATGTCTGACCCATTCCTTTGGAATGGCGCACTATGTGAGGATTTCCATGGAAGAGGTGAGAGAACAGTTCCGTATCAGTTGGGATATCTTCTTGAGTAATGCGGCTACCAGTACTTATACGGCGCTCTATGTCGTGCTATTGGCCTACTTTGTTTCAGAAGCCGAGGTTGGCCTTTATGCTGCAGCCGAGAAGATTGTGCGTTGTGCCTGTTACCTGATATGGATACCTGTTGCACAAGCTTTTTTTCCGCGCGTGAGCCGTTTGAGTGAAGCCAACCCCGCGGAAGGCAGGCAACTTGTTAAACGACTGACGTGGCTATTATGTGTTGCTTTAGGCATTGTCGGCCTTGTGTTGGCCGTAGGTGTTGAGCCGCTAACGGTACTATTGGGAAAGGATTATGCCGGTATCGGAAGGCTGACGGCAATGATGGCCGTTG
Source organism: Paludibacteraceae bacterium (assembly GCA_017478035.1). Lineage (GTDB taxonomy): Bacteria > Bacteroidota > Bacteroidia > Bacteroidales > Paludibacteraceae > Colicola. Next base: position 9,189 of record JAFVHA010000019.1, read on the forward strand.
TGCCCATGATGGTAGGAATAGGGGGTGTACAAGGACAAATGGGTTTGATTGCATTGGGTGGCAAACAAGAAAAAAACGCTTATCGCAATGTCTATTTGACGGCAGGAGCGGTCGCCTTAGGGAGCGTATGTGTGCTTTCCTGTCTATTCGGTGCAATAGGGGCGGCAGCCGCAGTAACCATAACAGAAACAACGGTGTGCATATCCATGTGGATGCTAAATAGAAGAAAATGAACAAGTTACTGATTACAGTATCGATATTGGCTATCGGCAGTTGGCTTTTTGCCCGCCGCCGGTGGTATGCACCGTCCGTATTATTGACCGGTATCTGGCTGTTTACGCTGATTTCTTATGTGATTATCGACCGCGGTTTTCATCCGTTGAAACCGGAGATAATTGATGCTCTGACTATTTGGATCACAGGCTTCACTGTAACCACTTGGATTGTTCAGTCCATCTATTTGAAACCCTTGTTCAAAGATGTTGTGCCAAGTACACCGGTTCGCGATTTATACTATTATTTCACGCTCGCCACATTACCCCTTATGATTTGGGCGGTAGTGATGGTCGTGCGCCATACGGGAGGAAATCCCTTTTCTGCGCTGCGTGATGCAAATGTACGAGAGAATGACCAAGGCATTCGAACTACAAGCTTTTTTGTGATATTCTGGATGGTGAGTTATATCATGGAACTTCGTGTTATATCCAAATCCAACCGCGGGCGCGTAATCGTGTTATTCCTAATAAATCTATTCTATGTCATCGTGTCCATGGGTAAGATGAATCTCATGATTCTATTCCTCAGTACAGTGATTATATTGAGCGAAAAAAACATTGTCAAACTCAAACATATGCTTCTTATTGTGCCTGTCTTGCTTGGTTTGATGCTTGTGTTGCAATCCGCACGGGGTTCGCTGCCCTCCAAATCCCGTTTAGGGGCCTTTTGTTCCGTCTATATTTGTTCCAGTTTATCCAATTTGAACACCAACGTAGAGCCGCATTCCGCCGAACAACCCGGAGAGAACACCTTCCGTTTGTTCTATGCGATTAAGCATAAAATAGACAAGGAAACCCAAGTGATTGATCCTATTTTGGATTACAGTACCGTAGCTATTGCGAAAAAGTATTATCGTTCCAATACGTACACGGCTCTTTATCCATTTTATAAGGATTTCGGTATGGCTGGAGTGTGGATATTCAGCATTGTGTTGGGATTATTGTTCGGATCGCTTTTCAAACTAGGGGAAGACGGTAGTATATGCGCCTTGGTGTTATATGCTATTCTGGCCGGTTGTATATTGATGCAGATGATGGGAGACATCGTCTTTTCCGTGTTGTCACAAAATATACAATACCTCATTGCGACACTGATTCCGTTCGTGATGAGCAAATATCGTTTGTTGGAAAAAAAAGACTCTTCCTGCTGATGGTTGATATCGTAATGGCGACATATAACGGAGCAAAATACGTGGAAGAACAGATCCGCTCTTTCTGTCGTCAGACCTGCTCCGAATGGCGTTGTATAGTGCATGATGACGGGTCTACCGATGGCACGCAGGAGATAATACGCGCCTGGGCAAGGAAAGACCAACGCATCGTTTTTGTGGAAGATGGAGTCGGCGGACTTGGACCGGCAAGGCATTTTCTGCATATCTTACAGTATTCCGATGCGCCGTGGGTAATGTGGTCGGATCAGGACGATGTATGGTTTGACCACAAGATAGAGACCATGCTCCGTGCCGGCGAGCAAGCTCGTTTCCAAGGAGCCGGAGTGGTGTATGCTAATGCCGAGTTGTGGAATGCCGAGCAAGGTGTCATCGCTTCCCGGAACACACTTTTTTATCCCACCCGTTTGCAGGATATGCTGTTTCATAATTCGGGTATACAAGGCTCTTCGGCACTCTTTAACGCTGCGATGCGCGAACTGATACGAGTTCCCTTGCGTGCTTACGCGATGCATGACCATGTGTTGCTCTTGGCGGCACTGACTATGGGCGAGGTGGTCTATGTGGATCAAGCGCTGATGTATTACCGTCAGCACGCGGAGAATATCACCGGCCATGCGCCCGGCAGCAGAAGAAAGAAAGTCCAACTCATGTGGGCGCATAGGCATGTACCGGTTATTTTCAGGGAGCACTATGAAGGAACAAAAGCCTTTTATAACCGGTTCAAGGACCAATTACGGGAAGAGGATAAGCATATTCTGGAGATTTATTTCCGCCTACCGGAACAGAATTGGTTCAGTCGCTTTCGCTCCATCCGTAAAGCCCGCTTTACTCTCTTGGGGTCGGAAATGTTATTATGGATAAAACTGTGTATACGACGCTTTATATGATAAAACAGATACTCATAGACGGAACCACGATCTCGAAGCGGATAGACGGATTGTCGCAGTACATACTCAATGTAGTGAGCCGCCTTCCACAACGGGCTGACCGACGCTATTCTATTGTTGTGCGTCCCGATGAATGTCCGGCCGAGTATTGTGAATTATGGCGTCAGAAAGGTATTGAAATACTCACGGCAGCGATAGATCCGATAGGGCCTTGGCGCGAGATTAAATTCCGTCGCTGGTTACGGTTGCAGCGTCCGTTTGATGCGGCGCTTGTACCCAGCAACCAGTATCCGTTGTCATTATCTATACCTGCCGTTTATGTGGTACATGATTTGATTTACGAACGCTATGTAGGTCAGTTGGGTAAATGGGGCGTACTCAAACGCAAGTGGTTGCATTACAATGTAGCCAAAGGGCTGCAAAAGGCCTGTACAATAGTTGCTGTTAGTGAGTTTACAAAAAGGGAGATTCTCCGTTGCCATCCTCAGACGGTTGCACATAAGATACATGTGGTGTATGAGGGGTGGGAGCATCTGCAGGCATGCTGCCAACAAGCACCACTAAATCTGCCATTCCGCGAATATATCCTGTATATCGGAAGTTCGCGCAGACATAAGAATCTGCAAGGCCTGATAAATGCCATGCGTATTGCCTCTGATCATTTACCCGAAGGAACCGGACTGGTCATTGCTGGAGATGACCGTATGCTGAATGCTCGTCAGCGCGCGCAAATAGCGGCTATGAAAGGTAAGATTATCACTACCGGCTGGCTTTCGCAAGAAGCACTCAAC
>JAFVHA010000070.1 GCA_017478035.1 Paludibacteraceae bacterium
AAGAATATTTCCAACAAGCATCGTAACGCCGTTCCTAATGGTTTGGTTGTACTTAAAGGCGGTGACTTGCAGGCAGAGATAGCTCCCTACCAAAAAACTGCAGAGGTTACCCCCTGCAGTCAATGGTTCCAAGGCGAGTGGTTCGAAACCAAACAAATAATATATTTGCCCCTCTAATCGAGAATCGCTAATCGATAACCTCTAATCCGGTAACGGTATAGATCCTGTCTCCGCGTTGGATAAGTAATTGTCCGTCGCGGAGTATTTTTATACATGGTATATTGTTCCGTTGTACATTCTCCACGCCTTGCGGTTCTTGATAACCATCGTCCATGGGTTGCTTGTGCGTCATGGCATAATCAAGGTACATCTCCAGCATCGTATATCCGCTTGCATGACGAACATTGTTATCCGGTGTATTCGGATCACAGCCATTCGCTATTTCCCACTCGTCCGGCATGCCGTCGAGATCGGTGTCCAAGAGCGGTGCAACCACCGTATAGTCATAAAATCCTTCGGCGTCTTCTTCCGTATCAATAATTCCTTTCTTTCCTGTTTTAGCACCCACATAAGTGTACGTGCCGTTGCGTGTATCCGTCACCAACCGTTTCCCGATATGGTCACGCGGGAAACAACCGGCAGTATCCAAAACTGTCTCAAAAGCATCTGCTGCTGTTTCATAATCGGAAACAGCATAAGCGTACATATCAAAATCATAACGGCCATAGACAGAATCGGTCGTCCAACGCCACCAAGGCGTAGCAGGACGAATCAACGTGTCCACACGGCTTTCCTCTTTCGTATAACCTTTTATATTGACAGCCGACCAGTTATCTGCCGTAGCAGTTTCCACTCCGTCAAACACATTCCCGGAAAAATACCACTTACTCGGGCCCCAACTCGTTGCTCCGCTACGGGCTTTCTCTACTGATACGAACAACTTGGTATTTGTCGTGTTGGGTCCTTTTTTGTAATAATTATTGATAAAATTGCACTCGTGCGCAGAATTTAAGCCGTTATATTCACCTGCTGCCAGGTTGGCGGTATTCTCTCCTCCGTAACATCCGTTACTGCCACCTTCAAAATTATAGTTCACATTATTGATATAATCCAGGTAAACCACATAATCATTGCTCTGCGCACCGTTGAAACGACAGGAACGTTTATTGTTGTTAACCAACAGATTATGATGGTAACTAGCCGGCGAACCACCCCACTGGCAACCATAACCACGAGCACCTTTCGGATGACCGGAACTATTCAACCCCTCGTGCACAATACAATATTGCACGGTGATAAAATGGCTGTCATAAGTATTCATATTCTCTTCCGTGGACCACCCGAACTCACAGTGGTCAATGATATAATCAGAGCAATTCTCTGCTCCAAACGCATTTTGGGTAACTATATCTCCTTTCACGTCATTGCGACCGATACGGAAGCGGATATTACGGATGATGAAGTTCTGCGAACCTCCGCAGTTGACTTTGTTATGGGTGATAACGACACCCACGCCCGGCGCCGTCTGTCCGGCTATCGTGTAGTTCTTACGATTGATACGCAGGTCTTTGACCAAACGAATCTCACCCGAGACGGCAAAGCATACCGTCAACGGTTCGCCGGGATACTGTTGTACCGCCCAGCGGAGAGTGCCTTCTGTGGTACCATTAGCATCGTCCGCTAAAGAGGTGACGTACACCACTTTACCTCCGCGACCTCCGGAGGTGTACTTGCCAAAACCTTCCGCTCCGGGGAATGCCACAATCGTGTCAGGCAGCAAAGCTGCGGACAAGGAACAAAGTGACAACGTGCAAAGTACAAGGGTTAAAATCTTTTTCATTGTATTTCTTGGGTTAAAGCGCGCCAGAGTGCGTCATCGGGCACAGGCGCTGTGATGCATATATTTTCTTTTTTCACAGGGTGAATAAACTCTATCTTGCGGGCATGCAGACAAATACCGCCATCGGGATTAGAGCGCTTGGCTCCATACTTGAGATCGCCTTTTATCGGACAACCAATCGCCGCTAATTGGCAACGTATCTGATGATGTCGTCCGGTTTCCAAGTTCACTTCCAAAAGCGTGTAATGTTCGCCCTTCACAAGCGTCTTATACGATAAGATAGCCTGTTTCGCCTCTTTGGCGCCGGGTTTGGCAATATACGATTTGTTCTGCGCCTCATTACGCACGAGCCAGTTCTCCAACCGCGCTTCCGGCACTTTCGGACAGCCCTGCACAATCGCCCAATAGGTCTTCTTGATCTGCTCATGGCTTTTGAACATCTCATTAAGCCTCGTCAACGCCTTGCTTGTTCGAGCAAAGAGCACTACCCCGCTCGTCGGTCGATCCAGACGATGCGTCACGCCCAAAAACACCTCGCCGGGTTTGTTGTACTTCTGTTTGATGTACGCCTTGACGGTCTCACTCAGCGGTGTGTCACCCGTATTGTCGCCCTGCACAATCTCGTTGCAGGTCTTGTTGACGGCAATGATATGGTTATCTTCATATAGAACGGTCATGACATTTTCTCATTTTCTCATTTACAGGAACCGGACTCCGAAATAAAGCACGGCATTCCAGTCCCAAGTCATCGTTCTCATGCGTATCTCGGGATTATCGGTAAGCGTGCTGGTAGAACCGGTAGCAATCATTCTATCTTTCGCCTTGAAACGGATATTATTCACCACCGTATTAAATGCCAACACAAACCGCGGCGATATATTATACGCCAACGCCACTTTCGCTTGTCCCGTGATATAAACAGGGAACTCGGGCTTGATTTTACGGCTGAGAATGAGGTTATAACCTGCTTCATCCGGCATGAACATCCGGTCGTCACCGGTAATGATCATTCGGTTCAAGACTGCCAACATCGGTGTCGCCGAGACATGCAAGAGGAACTTCCCTTTATTCGGCGTGTAGTTATACCCATAACCGGCTCCGATAGCTATCTGGTAAAGCTCCATCTCATTGACGCCTCCTGTTCGCGAGACCAGCGCATCGCTCAAAAGCGCCATGCGGGAGTAGATAAAATCCGCCACGATAAGAGCAGAACCTGCCGACTTGCGCTGAATGAACGAAGCGTTGAAAGCCGCAGGCATAGAGAACTTACGCCGGTTAAGCGCCACATAGCCGGAAAGGAAGAACGTCGTCGTAGCTATGTCACCGCTTCCAACTTCCAGTTTGCCGCCTGTACCGGAAGACTCAATACCTCCGCCGGAGAACGTGGTCTTACGCCTAAAGAGTTCTATTCCGAAACCATTCTGCAAAATAGAGAACTTAAAGTTCGAATACCCTCGAAACAGATCCACCGAATAACCGATATTCGTATTCCGATACGAGAAAACGAGTCCCAATTTAGGGGCAACGTTGGAGCCGAAACTCATATAGACGTTCTCATAATAAGGAATGTCATTGCAATGCATCGATGTATAAACACTCCCCCAATCACCGCTAATCGCTATGCGAAAACGATGTTGTGGCAGCATAAGATAGTTCGGATCGACATTCTTCATAAAGAAACGATCGGCTCTATCTAACAATCGGTTGATCCAGTTCTTACGCGACTCGGCGATGTGAATAGGAGGTATCTGTACGTCCTCTACAGAAAGAAAACAAGCGCTATCCACAGGATGCAGATACATTGGAACCGTGTCCTGCGCAACGGCATAGACACTCATCCATATTCCTATTATCCACAACAGACGCTTCATCTTCTTTCTATCATTTAGCGCTCCGCTGCCTTACCGCCTCGTAGATAAACACCCCCGCTGCCACGCTCACGTTCAAGCTCTCAATAACACCCGTCATCGGCAGTCTTACCTGATCTGTACACAGCTTGAGATTCTCTTCATAAATACCTTTTTCCTCGCTTCCCATAACAATACAAGTCGGCACGGTCATATCGACTTCGGTATAGTTGCGGTCGGTATGTTCGGTAGCTGCCACGATGCGAAGACCACTTTCCTGAAGGTATTGCAGCGCGTTCTGAAGGTTCTCCACCTTACAAATCGGCAGGCTATGCAGCGCACCCGCGGAGGCTTTGACTGCATCGCCGTTGATTGCAGCACTCCCGCGCGTACCCATAATTAGCGCGTGTACACCCGCACATACGCACGTACGGGCGATTGCTCCGAAATTACGCACATCCGTCACACCGTCCAGCATCATCAGCAGCGGAGTCTTGCCTTCGTCATAGAGGCTCTGAACGAGCGCATCCAGCGGTGTGAACTCAATCGGAGATAGGAATGCAATCACGCCTTGGTGGTTCTTGTCCGTGAACTGATTCAGTTTCTCCAACGGCACACGTTGGATCTGCGTAGCGGTACCTTCGAGTTTTTGCAGCAACTCTTTGCCAATTGCCGAACTCATATCGCGACGGACAAGCACTTTATCGAGCACCTTACCGGCATCGATGGCTTCGATAACTGCGCGGATACCGAAGATCATCTCCTTCTCCGGCGGACGCTTGGTGTCATAAGATTTGTGATTTGTGATTTGTGATTTATGATTTATCATAATTTAATATTTTAGCCAATTAATAAACTCCATTGGGTCGGTAGTAAAGGCCATAGGATCACCTACTTGGAAGCCCCACTCGTTCAGTTGCACAAAGAAAGGCTGGGCATTCGAGCCGAATTGCTCCCGCTGAATACGGCTGTTTTCTGTTCCTTCGCTTTCTCCGTCACTATCGGTATCCAAGCGGTCATCGACATACAATTCGATGAAGACGTAGTTTTGAAGACGGGACTTGACGCTATCGTTCGCCAGCACGAATGCTTCCATCTTACGGCAGTTAACACAGCCATAACCAGTAAAATCGAGGATAACCGGTTTGCCGGTTTGCCGGGCATAAGCAAGACCTTCTTCGTAATCGTTGAAGACTTCACGACCTTCAATCTCCATAGGAGGCGCAAAGGCAGAGATGGCTTTTACGGGTGCGCCGCGAAGACCCGGTACCAGGTAAAACGCAAAGGCCAGGGATGGGATGATCACGATCGCACGGATGATTTTACGTGGGGTCGATACGCTCCATATATCCCATATAAGATAGATTCCTATGCCCAGGAAGCAAACAATCCAGATTGCGATAAACAGCCATCTCGGCAATATACCCCACCCGTATGCCATGTCTGCCACACTCAGGAACTTCAGCGAAAGCGCCAACTCAAGGAACGCCAACACCACTTTGAAACTTGTCATCCAATCGCCGGACTTAGGAGCCTGTTTGAGCCACTGCGGGAACATGGCAAAAAGCGAGAAAGGCAAAGCGAGCGCAATCGCAAAGCCCAACATACCCATCGCAGGAGCCAACAAAGACTTGCCTGCCGCTTCTACCAACAGCGTGCCGATAATAGGTCCCGTGCACGAGAACGAGACAATCACCAGCGTAAACGCCATCAGTAGAATACTCAGGAAACCGCCTGTACTCCTTGCCTTGCTGTCCAATGCCGTGGACCAGCTGTCCGGCAAAGTGATCTCGAACAATCCGAAGAACGAAAGGGCAAAAATCACCAAGATCAGGAAGAACACGATATTCACTACCGCGTTGGTACTCATCTCATTAAGTGCCGAAGCGCCAAAGAGAATCGTCACCAGCAATCCTAATCCCACATAAAGGATCACGATACTCAGTCCATAAAGAATGGCATCCTTCAGTCCGCCGCCTTTCTTCAGGAAGAAGCTCACCGTCATCGGAATTATCGGCCACACGCAAGGGGTGAAGATAGCGAGAAGGCCACCCAAGAGGCCTAATAGAAATATTAGCCATAATGATCGTTCGGTGTCCGAACTCAATGATGACGCTTCGCTTAATGGTGACGCGCTTTCAGCGCTTAATGATGCATACTCCCATATCTCAGGGGCGGTACACATCTTGTCGTCGCAGGCGTTGAAGCGAATCGGAGTGAGATCCGTTTTGGCGAGGGTAATCACGAACGAGTCGGTGAACTCCTCGTCGTATTCGCGTTCTCCAAACTCAATGATGGTCATGTGCCATCCTTCTTCGATGGTCGCTTTCAGCCGCACGCTGTCGCCCATTTCCTCTCCGCTCCACTTCACCGGCTCAACCATCTGTGCCGCCACCATCAGCGGCAGGCACGCTAAAAGTATAAATAATATTCTTTTCATTTGCTGTTTTGTTTTGAGAGTTGGGCGATTACAAAACCACGGAGGGTAAAATAGTACTTTTCGGAGGGTTTATAATTGGCTTTGTATTCGTCGTAACGCTGCTGCCAATCGGCACGTTTTTCGGGGTCTGTGAGTTCGACCTTTGCCTGTTTGGACAGTTGGGCGAAAGAGGTGTTTAACTCACGCTGATGAGGCGTGAGAGACTTGGGATCCCGATGTTTCGGGTAATGAGAAATGACCGTTTTTCCATAACGATGGGTAATATACACATCGCTTTCACCATAGATTTTTCCGGACATTTTGTCTATTGCGATATTAAGTTCCGCTTGTGCCATATTTGATTAAAATTTTTAGTATCGTTATTGTACTGACACTATAGTGACGTTATAGGTCGATGCCGTGTCGTTGCCGTGTCGTTGCCGAGTGAAGAAGGTAAATGGGGTTATTTACTGCAAGGGTTCTATGTATTTAAGTCATTTGTTTTATGATTGCGGTTTTGCAAGCTATCCACTATATTCACCCACTTCGCTTTCATTTAGTTATATTAAATTTAATATCTTTTGCTTTCAATGGACCTATTATTAATGGCGAAATATATTGATTATATCCGTACACATTTCCAATGTAGATTACTTTTGGCTCTTGATTTTTAACACAGCCTGCCAATACATTATTAAATTCTTCCCAGTGAGAACGAATAGTAGAAATATAATCTGCATCCTCACGGTATTTTACTGTTCTTGTGAGATATTGAGAATAAGCAATAATCGGTTTGTATGCATCTACTTTCCCCTCTTGTCCTGTTTCTAAAAACACAAAATACAAATCAGCGTCTTGGCATATAGAACAATCTTCCGCCATTTTTTGCATTTTATCAATATCATGTTCAAACTCTGTGAGATACCAGTTCTCTTTCTTAACGATAGATTGTGCCTTAAATTCTATCATGGCAATAACAGAGTTTATATCTGTACGATTTGCGTTGAGTTCCAATACCGCCAAGTCAACTTTTTGCCTGCCAAACTCTTTTGGACTCCATTCACGGCAAACAGCATATTGGTCACCATATTTCTTTGTAACCTCACAATGCAAAAGCCATGCAATTTTATCGCGAACTTGCAACTCGTTCTTGCCTTGAGAACTTAAATAAGCCAACTCATTGTCAGCAAATCCATCATTTAAACTACCCAACAACGAGCGCAAGGTATCTTGGACAAACTTTTGTATTTCTACTATATAATTGTTCATATTGTATTTATTCTGCGCTGATATTCGTCAGTTGGCATTTTAAACACGTTGTAATATACTTCTTTTGTCATTTTCAGTTCTGCTAACAAAGAATAATCCCATTCCGGCAAGTTATTTAATTGCTGCTCAATCGACGGTATTAAAGAACTATTTGAATTCACATAATGTTGCTTATACCGCAAATTCACCTCTTTACAAAGTAAATCAACAGCCTCAGAAATAGAGATTTCATCGTCTCTTTGTAAGAGCAAAATGCCGTAATCTCCATTCTCTCCAGCACGCAGATAACTGATGAGTTGAACAAGGGCACTAAGTACATAAAGTTCGTTTTGAGGACGCTCGGCAATATATCCCGCCACATAATTCTGCAAATCGAATCCATGCGTTACCAAATATCCTAAATCAAGTAGTTTCTCCTCTATCGTTGTGCTTTCCCACTCAGAACAAGAACTCTCCAAATAGGATTTTGGAGAATGCGGGAATTTCAACTCTCTACTTCCATTTTGATAATTAGGATAATAGATTTTTTCTAATACAGTTCTCATAATTATTCTTTAGTTCATTTTGTTTATCAAGTTGACGGCAGTTTGTTCCAATATGGAACTAACTAATTCTCTATTTTTAACTATTGCATTTTTTGCAACGGTTGGTTCCGATGATTGTTTCCATTTAGGAAACCGTCGGTACTTTTCTTGCTTGTCGCATAATTTGCGACTACCAAGGTCTCTATTGTGGGTAACGCAAAATTTGCGTCTACCACGAATTCACTTCTTATTAACGTGTATAAAATGCACGTTTTTCTTGTTATATGCAAATTTTGCACATACCATTTATTCCTCTCTCCTTATGCAGGCGCCGAGGGCGTTGAGACGGTGCTCGATGTCTTCGTAGCCACGGTCAATTTGGTCGATGTGGTCGATACGGGACGTGCCTTCGGCACTCATGGCAGCAATCAGCATGGCGATACCGGCGCGGATATCGGGGCTGGTCATGTTGTTCTTCTTCAGTTGGCGTTGGTGGTCATGTCCGACCACTACCGCACGGTGCGGGTCGCAGAGGATGATCTGTGCGCCCATGTCAATCAGTTTGTCGACGAAAAAGAGACGGGACTCAAACATCTTCTGGTGAATGAGCACGGTTCCTTTCGCTTGCGTAGCAACCACCAACAGCACAGACAGTAAGTCCGGCGTGAGGCCTGGCCACGGGGCATCGGAGACGGTAAGGATGGAGCCATCGAGGAAGGATTCTATCTGATAGTGTTCCTGTGCAGGGATTACCAAATCGTCCCCTTCTTCCTCAATACGGATTCCCAAACGGCGGAATGCGTCAGGAATGATACCGAGATCCTTTATTCCTGCCTCTTTGATACGCAGTTCCGAACCGGTGATAGCCGCCATGCCTATGAACGAACCCACCTCAATCATATCCGGCAGAAGCTTATGCTGCGCACCGTGAAGCGATTTCACTCCTTCGATAGTGAGGAGGTTAGACCCCACTCCACTGATCTTCGCACCCATCTTATTCAAGAGCCGGCATAGTTGCTGCACGTAGGGTTCGCAGGCAGCGTTATAGATAGTTGTCGTGCCTTCGGCCAGGACAGAAGCCATGATAATATTGGCGGTACCCGTGACGGAGGCTTCGTCAAGGAGCATATACGCGCCTTTGAGGTGTTTGCCGTCAAAACGGTATGCCAGCAAGTCTTGGTCGTACTCAAACGTGGCACCGAGGTTGACCATGCCTTGGAAATGGGTATCCAGACGACGACGGCCTATCTTGTCTCCTCCGGGCTTGGCGTAGGTCACTTCGCCGAGACGCGCCAAAAGCGGACCGATTAACATAACCGAGCCACGCAGTTTATTGCACTTCTTGAGGAAATCCGCACTGCGGAGATAGGCGGTGTCGAGTTCGCGGGCCGTGAAGGCATAGGTGCCTTTTGCGAGTTTCTCCACACGCACGCCGATGGACGCGAGCAGGTCGATGAGGTTATTGACATCGAGGATATCCGGCAGATTGTTGATGACTACCGTTTCCTTGGTGAGCAGCACGGCACAAAGCACTTGCAGCGCCTCGTTCTTGGCGCCTTGCGGGGTGATCGAACCATGCAGTTTATGTCCTCCTTCGATAACAAATGTTGCCATATCTTGGGAATTTGAAGATTTGAAGATTCGAAAATTTGAAGATTATATATAGTTAACCTCCGGGTGTATTTCTATGCCGAATTTGTTTTTGACGCTGGCGCTGACTTGTGCGGCGAGGTCGATGATATCTTGTGCCGTAGCGTTGTTGGCGTTGACGATGACGAGCGGCTGTTTGGGCCATACTTGTGCGCCACCAAGGGTCTTGCCTTTCCACCCGCATTGCTCAATGAGCCAAGCGGCAGGGATCTTCTCGCGTTCGGCAACGAGATTGTGATGTTGATACCGCTCCGCTAAATCAACGGGACAACTCGTGCCTCCGCTTTCCCCATCGCAAACGCTTCGTTGGTTTACGCTGGGGGCCCCAACTGGATAGTGAGGCATATCTGGATAGAGTTTTAGTAATTCATTTACTTTATCTTCCGGCACAAAGGGATTCATAAAGAACGAACCGGCAGAGCCTACTTCGCCGACAGTAGGCAGTTTAGCCATGCGGGTTTGTATAATCTCTTCGCGGGTCTTGGTGGCATCGCCCTTGGAAACATGATAGACAACGGAAGTGACGATGTAACGACCTTTGAGTTCGTGCTTGAAGGCGCTGTCGCGGTACCCGAAACGGCACTCGTCGTTGGTGAAGACGCGTTCTTCGAGGGTCTCTACGTCAAGCGTGTTGACACGGACAATGACATCCTTTGCCTCGCAGCCATAGGCACCGACGTTCTGCACAGCGGAAGCCCCCACTTCACCAGGGATAAGACTCAGTTTCTCCATGCCGCAGTAGTTCATGTCGGTCAATTGGGCAATCAGATCGTCAAGTCGCAAGCCGTTTTGTGCTTCTACCGTCTCGTCGTCCAGGAATCGTGCCCGCGCCATACCGGAATGGAGGATGACACCGTCAAAGTCCTTGGTAAAAAGGAGATTAGAACCTTGGCCGATATGCAGGATCCGTTCGCCACGATGCTCCGTGAGGGCTTGGCGCAACTCATCCAGCGAGTAATACTCGATGAAGAGGCGAGCCTTGGCGTCGATACCGAAGGTGTTTGGTATATTTACCATTTGTTCATGTACCATGTACCATTTATTTTTTCATTTAGCCATTTCGTCATTTTAGATGCAGCACGCATCGCTTGGCATTCTCCAGTCGCCGCGGGGCGAGAGGCTGACAGAGACTACTTTGGGTCCGTCGGGCATGGCGGAGCGCTTGAACTGCTGGTTGCAGAAACGGCGCATGAAAACATTAAGCCATTTCTCGATAGTCGCCTCATCGTATTGATCCTCAAAGGCCTGGCACGCCATATATTTGATTTTCTCTCGGGTGAAGCCATAACGCATAAAATAGTACAAGAAGAAATCATGCAGGTCGTACGGACCGACTTTGTCTTCGGTCTTCTGGGCAATCTCTCCGTTCTCGTCGGTAGGCAGCAGTTCCGGCGAAACCGGTGTCTCTACCACATCGAGCAGGATAGAACGCAGCGGTTCGCCGTAGATATTCTCCGCCGCATAGCGCACGAGGTAACGGACGAGGGTCTTGGGTATTCCGGCATTGACGCCATACATCGACATCTGGTCGCCGTTATAGGTACACCAGCCGAGTGCGAGTTCGCTCAAGTCACCGGTTCCGACAACAAGTCCGTTCAGTTCGTTGGCAAGGTCCATGAGGATCATCGTGCGGACGCGTGCCTGGGCGTTTTCGTAGGTGGCATCGTGGATGTCCATGTTATGCGCGATGTCGTTGAGGTGCTGGGTGGTTACTTCGCAGATCGATATCTCGCGGTGGGTGATACCCAACTCTTCCATCAGTTGCAGCGCATTCTGGTAGGTACGGTCGGACGTTCCGAAACCGGGCATGGTGACGCCGACAATCTTACTACGGTCGATGCCCAGCATATCCGCCGTCTGTACGCAGACAAGCAACGCCAAGGTGCTGTCGAGGCCTCCGGAGATACCTATCTCGAGTGTCTCGGCGTGCGTATGTTCCCAGCGACGCGCCAAGGCGGAAGTCTGAATAGAGAACACATCCATGCAGTACTGGTCTTCTTCGTTTTTCTTAGGCAGAAAGGGCGACGTAGAGAAATGACGATGGGTAGGTTCGGTGAACTCTTCATCGCGCTCGATGGGCGCTACGTTGATATGACGGTAATGGCCGGCCTTGTCTTTGGTGAAGTTCGTATTGCGTTGACGATCGGTACGCAAGCGCTCGATGTCCAGTTCCGAAATAACCATCGTGCTCTCGCGCTGGAAACGCTCGCCCTCACAAAGCATCTCGCCATTCTCGGCGATATAGGTGCTACCGGAGAAAACGACATCGGTTGTCGATTCGCCTACGCCCGAAGACGTATAAATATACCCGCAATGCACGCGCGCGCTCTGCTGCGTGATCATCTGACGGCGGAATGCATGTTTGCCTACAACACAGTTGGAGGACGAGAGGTTGAAGATGAGTTCTGCGCCTTGGATAGCCAGTTGTGTCGAAGGAGGCAGCGGACTCCACAGGTCCTCGCATATCTCCACGCCGAAAGTGTAAGTACGTGTGCAGAACAGGAGATCCGTTCCGAAGGGTACTTCTCCACTCCATATCTCTATCTTCGGAATACGCGGCGCGATGCCTCCGGGTGTGAACTCACGCGCGGCACGACCGGACGTGAACCAACGTTTCTCGTAGAACTCGCCGGTATTCGGCAGGTTCACTTTGGGTACCACACCCATTACCTCGCCGTCCGTCATGACGAACGCGCAGTTGAACAAGTCGTTATCCACCTGCAGCGGAGCGCCCACCAAGACGATGATGGCTTTTCCGCGGGTGTAGTCACAAATCGCTTCCAGCTCGCGCATCGCACTCTGCTGAAGCTGCTGCGTGAAAAACAGATCCGCGCAGGTATAACCCGTCAGACTCAACTCCGGGAAGCAAATCACCTCCACTCCTTCCGCCAGCGCTTCATCAATCTGAGCACGTATCTGCTCAGCGTTAAAACGGCAATCCGCCACACGCAATGTCGGCACAGCAGCCGCTACTCGAACAAATCCAAAATTAGTATTCATAAAACATAAAACTATTTATGATTGACGTATATCTTCATTTACATATTTCGGGCACAAAGATACAAAAAAATTTGCATATATCAAAATATTTTTGTAATTTTGCAGCAAAATTTAGTTGAACCTTTAAAAATATAGTATTATGAACGTAACAATTAACGCCGTAAACTTCGAGATGGCAGAGAAACTCGAGCAGTTTATTGAGAAGAAAATGAATCGTTTTGAGCGTCATTTGAACGCAGACGACAAGGTGGAAGTACGCATGTCGGTTATCAAACCGCAGACCAACAACAATAAGGAAGTGAAAGTGCGTATCGCCGGTTTGTTTGCAGAGAAGACGGCTGACAGTTTTGAGGAAGCTTTGGACGCATGTCTGACGGCCTTGGAAGGCCAACTTGAGCGCCGCAAGAATGCTTAAGAAAAAGTGTTGATTAAGAAAACCGTGTTGCATGTGACGTGCAACACGGTTTGTTTTAGTATTTCAATTTCCAATTCTGCCATTCATGTGCCATTGAACTTTGCTGTTTCAATGGAACAACCATTTTTTCAGATATGCAAATTAATATTGGATATTATAGAAAAAATAAAGAAAAGTGCACGGTTGCTTGCATATGTCAAAAAAAAGCAGTACCTTTGCAGCCGATTTAGAAATAACCAAGCCTTCAGGCGATGAGAGAGGATGGATTTGACTGCTTGCAACCTCTGTAAAACAATGCTAAAAGATGACTGAAGCAGCCGCGTGGCTGTTTTTTATTAAGTAGTAAAACTGTTTAATTGCCAAGACGTAATAATGAATTATTTATTTACCTCCGAATCGGTGTCAGAGGGACACCCGGACAAGGTAAGCGACCAGATTTCGGACGCTATCTTGGATAATATGTTGGCGCAGGATCCACAGGCTCACGTAGCCTGCGAGACCTTGTGTACAACCGGCCAGGTCGTTATTGCCGGCGAGGTGAGTTGCAAAGGATGGGTGGATATCCAGCAGGTGGTTCGCAAGACCATCGCCGATATCGGTTACACCAAAGCGGAGTATAAATTCGAAGCGGAGAGTTGCGGTATCCTTACTGCTTTGCACGCACAGAGCCAGGACATCAACATGGGTGTCAGCCGCGCCAACGAGGAAGAGCAAGGAGCCGGAGACCAGGGAATGATGTTCGGCTATGCAACCGACGAGACCGATAACTTCATGCCGCTGACGCTCGATTTGGCACACACCTTAGTTTATACGCTCGCGCGTATCCGCAAGGAAGGCAAAGAGATGACCTATCTCCGTCCGGATAGCAAGTCG
This sequence comes from Paludibacteraceae bacterium, assembly GCA_017478035.1. Lineage (GTDB taxonomy): Bacteria > Bacteroidota > Bacteroidia > Bacteroidales > Paludibacteraceae > Colicola. Next base: position 13,838 of record JAFVHA010000070.1, read on the forward strand.
CAGGTGACTATTGAGTACAACGAGCACAACCAGCCGGTTCGCATTGACACGATTGTGCTTTCCACGCAGCACGATGAGCAATGTACAAAGGACAATGTACAAGGTATAAAGGTAACACCTGAATTAATCAAACAGGATGTGATTGATATCCTGCTGCCGCGTGTAGCCAAACGTGACTCGCGTTACGGTCATCTGCTGCATGATTTCTTAGAGGACAAGAACGCCAAACTGCTGGTGAACCCTACCGGTAATTTCGTTATCGGCGGTCCTCACGGCGACACGGGTCTGACAGGCCGCAAGATCATCGTGGACACCTACGGAGGTCGCGGAGCTCACGGCGGAGGTGCCTTCTCCGGCAAAGATCCTTCGAAAGTGGATCGCTCGGCAGCCTATGCGGCACGTTGGATTGCCAAACACTTAGTGGCCGCCGGCGTGGCGCACGAAGCCTTGGTACAAGTCAGCTATGCTATCGGCGTGGCAGAACCGGTATCGTTATACGTCAATACCTACGGCACTGCGCAAGTAAAGAAGAGTGACGCGGAAATAGCAAGAATTGTTGCGAAGTTATTCGATTTGCGACCCGCGGCTATTATTCGCGACTTAAAACTCACACAGCCCATGTATGAGGAAACGGCCAAATACGGGCATGTAGGACGCACGAATGAAGTAGTCACGAAATCGTTTATCGATGCCGACGGAAACATCTATTCACGCGAAGTAGAACTATTCACATGGGAGAAACTTGACAGACTTGAACTAGTCAAGTCTGCATTTGGGATTTAAGATTTTACATTTATGATTGCTAAACGCATTTGGGGTGTAATCAGCATCGTTTTCAGCGCTGTGGTACTGGACCAGGTTATCAAATTACTGGTAGTGCGCAATTTTGAGTTAGGTCAGAGTCATGAGATCACTTCCTGGTTCTGGCTCTGCTACGTAGAGAACAATGGTATGGCGTTCGGAATCGAATGGTTCAGCAAGTTAGCGCTGACTATCTTCCGTCTGGCTGCAGTCGGTCTGCTGAGCTGGTATGTACACGTGCTGGTTCGCAAACCGGAGACACCGACAGGCTATCTGGCCTGTATCGCGTTTATCATTGCCGGCGCATTGGGAAACATCATCGACTGCGTCTTTTACGGCAAACTATTCGGCTATGCAGGTTGGTTCTACGGACGTGTGGTAGATATGTTCTATTTCCCGCTTATTCACAACAGCGCGGGCGAGGTGATTTTCTTCCGCCCTGTCTTTAACTTCGCCGACTCATGTATCACCTGCGCCGTAGCGGTTATTCTGTTGTTTTACATGAAGCAGTTGAACACGGACCAGCCTTCGGCCAAATAATCCCTGCTATGCATCGTACATTACGACATATCGTCCTTTTAACTCTGGTCTCATTGCTTGTCGTTCTTCCGGGTTGCCGTCCAAAGGGCATCCTTTCTTCGCGAGAGATGAGGAAATTACTGGTGGACCTGCATAAAGCAGATGCCACGATTCAGGTATCCGGTATGCAGTATGGTCACAACGAGGCTCTGAATATATACTATTCAGAGGTTCTGGAGAAACACGGCGTCACGCAGGCACAGTTTGACTCGTCGATTGTATGGTACACGACCCATCCCCTACTCTTCGACAAGATTTATCCCAAGGTTCAGGCAGACCTAAAGGCAGAACACGAAGCCTTCCAAAAAGAATTCGCGGATGAATTGAACCTTCAACCGCGCAAAAATATCCAAGCTAATGACTCGGTGGATTTCGTTATGACAACTGCCTATTTGGACAGCATTCTATGGGTAACCCGGAACGGTTTGCCCTCTTCATGGCACCCGTATATTCCACCCTACAACGGGCCTAAGCGTTAATGCATTATCTTATAAATCAACTCTTTCCATAAGTCGGCATCCTTCGCCGACGGATTGTTGATACCCTTCAGCCGTGCGTCCGTCTCACGCAGATAGCCCATTATCAGGAATGCCTTCCCCGCCGGATAGCGCTTTGCCGCCGTCACATAATCCTTCACGAAATACGGATTGATACCTAACTCACGTGCTACCGCGGCCTGACTCTTGTCCGGCAGATAATGATACATCAGCAGATTGGAGAAGAAAGTGAACAGCGGAGCCATCTCACGAATCATAGGATGGTCTTTACTGCCGGCAAAATACTGCGTAATCTGGTTGGCTTTCGCAATATCCCCGCGAATTAACGCAGCCTGCAATTCCATTATATTATAATCCTTCGAGATGCCGATATTGCGCTCCACCAAAGCGGCGTCAATCGTATTCACCCCTTCGGGACGACCGTCTATCAGTTTCTGCAAGGCTCCGACTATGGCCGACAGATCCGTTCCGAGATGGTCCGCCAAGATAGGCGCTACGCGCGGATCAATACTGATTTCAGGATGCTGATTTTTGAACTCTGTAATATAATTGCTTATCCAGCGCTCCACTTCATAATCGCGCAACTTGTCGCTCTGCATCCAAACGACTTGCGGATGTTCAGCCGCTTTCTTCCAAATACCCTGCCGCTTGTCCGGTTTCCCGTTATAGCAGATCACGAGCACGGTCTGCGGCATCATATTATCGAGATATGCGCCTAAGGCCTCCCATTTTTTCACTGCTTGTGCTTCCCGCACGATGACAACTTTCCTTCCTCCCATCATCGCGAAGCCTCGTGCGGCTCCGATAACAGGCGATATATCCGCTCCTTGCAAGTCTCGTCCGTAAACGATCTGCTGGTCGAACTCCCGCGCCATCGCATCCAAAGCATTCCCGGAAATGAAATCAAAAACACGATCGACATAATACGGCTCTTCGCCACACAATATATATATCGGTGCGTACTCGCCCGCACGCAACGCGCGCATTATGTCATCGTATTTCTTAACCATGATTATGCAAATACATCCTCTATGAGCCTCACGAATTCCTGATAGGCAAACGTATCCGACAAGTCGGCAAGCGAAGCCGCCAAGCCTCTATAATGCCATTCATGGGAGGCCTTGTCTTTCACATGGAAAATATTCCACAGGTCATCGCCTTTGATTTGGTAGTCGCGCCAGATAGCCCGCATATTACTCAGTTTGTCGCCCAATGCTACAATCTTTCCGTCATGGGAAGTAGCAGCTAGGCGGTTAATGGCAGCCTGTTTGCGATCATGCCAACTATCCTCTTCGGAAACACCTTCCGTAAACTGATCGCTCTCGGCATGTACCAAGTCTGCTATACGGTCGCCAAACTCACGACGGATATCTTCCACCGTGACGTCCGTATCTTCTATCGTGTCGTGCAAGGCAGCTGCCGCCAAGAGTTCCTGATCCGAAGTGATCGTAGAGACTATCTCCACCGCCTCCATAGGATGAACGATATACGGGAAACCTTTGCCTCGACGCTCCGTATTATGATGTGCATGGACGGCAAAGATGATTGCGCGGTCCAATAATCCGGTATCCAAATACTTGTTTGCCATATTTTTAATATATTGTTCCCTCCAGCATTGCCCGGAATTCAGGCATCGGGCGATGGGTATCACGCTCAATGATAAGCGTTTTGAGTCCGGCGTATATCTTCACCTCTTTCATTATTTCGTCCATATCTGCGTCTGCGCCGAAATATTCCAAAGCAAAAGCATCCCAGAAACGAGCTGCAGTAGCATTGGACATATGATACTGCTCCAACGTCCAAGCTTCGTCATTCAAGCAGCAGCACAGATATACCATTCCTATATCAAACATATGATAGCCGTAGCAGAAATCGCCCAAATCAATGAAATACGGCGTACGCACACCGTCTTTCTCAACAAAAATACCGTTGCTGAACTGCAAATCGCCGTGAATAGCGGTGTCCGTATCCGGCGCAGCAGCAATGAAGGCATGAATCTTCTCTTTCTGCTCCGGAGAGAAGAAAGGATTGGCCTCCAACATCGCGTACAGACGGTCTTTTACATTCTCGAACTTCGATGTATCGACATGAATACTATGCAGTTTCTTACATAACTGTGCGAACTCACGAGCGTATTCCTCCGTTTTCTCCGGATTGTCGCCACATGCACGGGAATAAGATTTCTTGCCGTCCAAACGACGGAAACGGATACCTACCTGTTTGCCATCCGTTACCAAATCGCCCGGTTCGGGTGAGGGAATACCCATTTCATATACTTTTTGCGCCAACTCCAGTTCCAACGCAGCTGCATCAAAATTGCGGAAATACATTTTCAGCATGATATTGCTGTCTGTCTTGTGGTTATAACTGGCGCCGTTAGCTCCTTCGCCAGTACGCACATAATCATTAAGGTCAATCAGTTTTGGTTCCATAATTCAAATTTTTTAAGAATGGTAAGTTCATGGCTTGTTGATATGTCAGTTCCGCAAGTTCGGCATTATGGGGGTTGTGTCCGTTGAGCGCATCAAAAAGACGCTCCAAGCCAATCTTGCCGCCTCCACTTGAGAGGATACATACAATACATATATTTTGCAATCCCACCGCCGAGGAGACAATATCCAAATCGGTGTTCCCCAATTGGTGGCGCGCCAGCAGGTAGGCATCTTCCTCATATTTCTTAATGAGGCGGCTGACATCCCCGAGAGTGTTACATTGAAGTGCTTTCAGCACACGCAGATAGCGAATAAGTGAGGTTTCCATTATCTCCGCCTGATTGATGGCGGCAATTCGTTTATTAAGCGTTTCCAACGGTTTCGCCTGCAGATAGGAACGGAATGTATCTCCATCCAGGAGGACATCGTCCAACTTGCCGTTTTGCACCAGTTTCTGCACCCGGCGGCGATAATCCGTTATCTCCGTACGGATACGGCTGAATTCGTCATCCGCCATCTCCAACAAACCGGCCAACCGGTTCATTCGACGCATATATTCACGGGGAATCTCAATGCCGGACTTATATCCCGTATCATGGTTGATGGCTGCCCAAGCATGCTGCAGAGTAGTACGGAGCTGTAACTCAAAACGGAAATCAAATCCCGGCACACGACAGATATAATGCAGAGAGTTATAACCGAAACTATCCAGTTGATGAAGCATTCGCTTATCCACCGAATTATCCCAATCAATCTCAAACAGTTGCTCTGCCATCGATGCGATACGATCCACATCATCGGTATAGAAAGTAACGATACGCGCACCGACAAGATCGGTGATATCGCTCAATGTAGCATATTTGGCACCTTTCAGAGCCAACTTGCCGGCGAGCGACTCCTCCGTTTTGACACGTCCTTCTACCGCCGTAACAATCAGTCCATTACGGTCCAACGCCTCACGAAGTGTTTGGAGCACCTTTTCTTTAAGTTGCTCCAAGGTCGGCAGCACTTCGCGATACTCATCCAGAATAAACTGACAATGCAGATCGAGCGCTTCCATTATTGAATCTCAAATAAGCTGATAAATCCGGTCATGACAAATACCTGACGGATATCTGCATTAATAGACCGTACAATCACTTTCGAACCTAGCGTAGCCGCTTCCTTACGGATAGAGAGGAAAATACGCAGACCTGAAGAAGAAATATACTCCAATTGGCTGCAGTCAAGAATAATCTCTTTGTTCTCTGCTTCCATAAGCGGTTTTACGGCCTCCGCTGTAGGTATAGCCGCTGCGGTGTCCAAACGACCGCTAAACAGCGCAATCATTTGATTGCCGGACTGTTGAATAGTTGTAGTCATATCATTTACCATTTTGTCATTTACCATTTAATCATTTTGGGGATTGGCGAGATATTTCACCAGCGTCAAAACATTCATGTTATCTATGCGCTCGTACGTGATCTCATCCATCAACTGGCGCACCAGATGAATACCAAGTCCTCCGATTGCACGTTCTTCTGCGGAAAGGGACGTATCCACTTCCGGTGCCTGAGTCGGGTCAAAGGGCACACCGCTATCCGAAATAGTGAAAATCAGTTGCTCCCCTTTCACTCCGTTGCACTGCACACACTCTACAAACACTTTGCCGTCTGTTCTACCCGGATAAGCGTACAACATAACATTCGTCACCGCTTCTTCCAAGGCCAAATTAATCGGCATATTCAGTTCCATCGGTATGTTCATCCCGTCTATCCACTCTGCAAGAGTCGGTATCTGCTGAATATCATTTCGCATGACGATAGCCGGCTTCTCAAAGCGAATGGCAAGCATCGTGAGATCATCGCTCTGCTGCGCTCCGTCCACAAACGACTCTACGGCATTTTGCATCGTACTTACCAACAGACGAGGACGCATACCGAAGACGGATGTAAGAATATCCATCATCCGCTGCTCGCCAAAGAGTTCATGGCGGACATTCTCCGCCTCCGTGAGGCCGTCTGTATACAGGAATATCACGTCATTCGGCTGCATTTTTGCAGACTGCGCTTCAAAAACATGGCCCATATCTACTCCGATAGGAAGATTGGCTTTAACCGGTAAAGCAGTCTGATTCAATATCGGCGCATTATGTCCGGCATTACAATAATGCAACTGACCGGACTTCAAGTCCAGTACTCCCAGGAAGAGCGTTACAAACATATTTTGCTCGTTATTCTCTCCCAAAGAATCGTTAATCTGCTGCATAATAACTGCAGCATCCTCTTCATGAGAAGTAACACTCCGGAAAAGCGATCGTACAGTGGCCATCACCAATGCGGCAGGAACGCCCTTTCCGCTCACATCGCCCAAACAGAAGAACAACTTATCATGACGGACATAGAAATCATACAAGTCACCGCCGATCTCTTTCGCCGGTTTTACCATTCCATAGATATTCAAATCCAAACGGTCCAAGAACGGCGGGAACACTTTCGGAAGCATTGCACTTTGAATAGTTTGCGCAATCTCCAATTCGCTTTCTATGCGTTCCTTCTGGCTATTGACAATAATGAGGCTCTTCAGATTCTTACCGGCGCGAACCATTATGAATATCAGCAGCCCCAATCCGACAAGCATCAGAATCGTAATCAGTAGTCCGAGACGTCTCAATTCCGCGAACAAAATATCCTCCGGTATGATAATCGAAATATGCCATCCCGTAGCGTCAATCTCCTCTACAAAAAGTTTATACCTGCGGCCGGGAATAGTATCCGGACGAGCAACGATATCCATACCTGTAGAAGATTGAATGGAATAATAACTATCCTTATAGACCTGAAGATATTGGGAGATATGCGACAAACGGTTCAGCGACAAATCAATACAAGTCACTGCCACCACATTGCCCTCTCTATCCTTGATAGGATACGAGCAACTGACAACCATTGTTTTGGCACCGGCGTCATCCAGATAGGGCTCACACCACCAGGCGGAATCAATAGTAAGCCCATTTCCGAACCATTCCGATTGCAAATAATCATGGTGCGCTCCGCCAATCTGACGGGTAAAAATACCGCCCTCCACCGAATCGGAACGGCTACTGCACACTTCGAACCAACGTCCGTACTGCGGGTAATAATTCGGGATAAACGCAATACCGGCACTCTCGACATGGTCCAGAGTCTGGAGCAATATCCGAGTGGACGCATACATGGCCTCCGGGTTATCGAGGTTAGTCTCCGCCATGGTAGAAAGCATTTTTGCCGCCGCTTCCATCTCCGATGTCAAGACATTGATTTCCAGTTCCGCAGAGCGCAACTCTGTCTTTGCCCGCAACGCCACTTCCCTCTCTATAGCCGCACGGCTACAGATATACTGAATACACGCTGTCGTCTCCAAGAAAAGGGCAGCTACCAACAAAATCCAAAAACCGGATTTTTTTCCTAAAGAACTATCTGATTTTTTCGATTTCATGTATACTCAATTTTGCGGCTGCAAAGGTACAAAAAAAAAATGATATGTGCAAGAAAGCACACATTTTTTCCACAAAATATCATTTTTTATTTGCAAATATGCAAAAAAAGTTGTATCTTTGCAGCCGATTTTGAAAAGGACTCTCTTTTTCAGGATTTTTTCAAGAACATATTTATTATCATTTATGCAATACGAATTACAGAAACTCGAGCGTATGTCGCTCGACGAAGTGCGCGAAATTGCGAAGAGTATGGGTCTTTCCCCTCGTCGCAGTCAATCGGTTCGCGAGATCAGTTATGCTATTCTGGACGCTCAGGCAGATAGCCGCGCGGCAGTGGTTCAAGCCAAGGAGGAAGCACGTGCTGCTGCAGGCAAAACCTCCAAACGCGAACGAGTTCGCGGTGTTCAGCGTGTATCGAAGGTGAACACATCCAACCTCAAGAGTGAACAGGTGTTAGCCACCGTCGGAACGGAAAAAGAAGAACTGGCGCAGATGCAGCAACAGCTCAAGGACAACAAACACAAGCCGAACAAGACAGTGCAAGCGGCGATTCCATTTACAGAGGAAATAAACGCAGCCAAGCCTCAGGACGAAGAGCCCAAGGCTTCGAATGAGGCACCGGCTCCGAAGGTAGAGGAGGCTGCTCCACAACCGACACCCAAAAAACGCGGACGTCCTAAAAAGAACCAGACCAATGATGAAACGCCGAAGGAAAAACCGGCTCCGACCGTAAAAGAAGAGCCGAAAGCAGGAGAACCCAAAGCGGAAGAACCGAAAGAGGAAGAAGAGGCAACATTCGTCATGCCGAACTTAGGAGAGAACGTGATTGCGATGGGTACGCTGGAATGCGCTCCGGACGGATACGGATTCTTACGCTCGGCAGACTATAACTATTTGCCCAGCCCGGACGATGTATATGTAAGTAAAGACCAGGTACGCCAATACGGTCTCAAGCCGGGCGACACCGTTGAGTGCTCCATACGCGTCAATCCACAGCCGGACAAGTTCTTCCCGATGGACAAGGTGATCCGTATTAACGGACTCGATCCTGAATTGGCCAAGAAGCGTGTGGCGTTTGAAAACCTTACCCCACTCTTCCCCGACCAAAAATTCAAACTATGTATAGGAAACAGTCGTGACTCTTTGAGTGTACGCATGATTGACTTGTTCTCACCTATTGGAAAAGGCCAGCGTGGCTTGATTGTAGCACAGCCCAAAACAGGTAAGACGGTGCTACTCAAAGAGTTAGCAAATGCCATACTGAACAACAACCCCGAAGTGTACATGATCGTGCTGCTTATTGACGAACGTCCGGAAGAGGTGACCGATATGCAACGAAGCGTAAATGCCGAGGTAATCGCCTCCACTTTTGACGAACCGGCCGAGAATCATGTACGCGTAGCCAATATTGTACATGAGAAAGCCAAAAGGCTAGTGGAAAGCGGACATGATGTTGTTATTCTGCTTGACTCTATCACACGTCTAGCACGAGCCTATAACACCGTAGCTCCTTCAAGCGGAAAAGTGTTGTCAGGCGGTGTAGAAGCACAAGCGCTGCATAAACCCAAACGTTTCTTCGGCGCTGCGCGTAATATTGAAAATGGCGGTAGTTTGACCATCATCGCCACCGCCTTGACAGAGACAGGCAGTAAGATGGACGATCTCATCTTCGAGGAGTTCAAAGGAACGGGTAACATGGAGTTGCAGCTCGACCGCAAACTGGCGAATAAACGTATCTTCCCTGCTGTGGATATACCTGCTTCCAGCACACGCCGCGATGATCTGCTGTTGCCGTCAGACGTGCTAAGCCGCATGTGGCAGATCCGTAAGATGCTGAGCGACATGAATGGGCAGGAGGCGATGGAGAAACTCAAAGCCTACATGGAGCGTACGGAAGATAACGATGAGTTCCTGCTGGCTGTCAACGGCGCACGTTGACGTTAGACCGCTTTGCTGACAGAATACAGACCGCTTCGCTGACAGAATACAGACCGGATATGTCTATTTTAATTCTCAACGGGCCGAATTTGAATCGTCTGGGAACACGTAAGCCGGAGATATACGGCACAAAGACGATGGCACAGATTTTGTTGGATATCCAACGGGATCTGCCGGAACTCTATCTGACATACTTTCAATCGAACCACGAAGGCGATCTAATAGATCAGATACAAGCCTTCGAGGGCGACGGGATTGTACTTAACGCAGGCGGATACAGCCATACGAGTGTGGCGTTACGCGATGCAGTAGAGGAATGTGAGATTCCTGTAGTAGAAGTGCATATCAGTGATATCAAAGCCCGTGAACCGTTCCGGCAAACGAGTCTGCTCACGGATGTATGCGCGCACAGCATAATAGGAAAAGGAATACAAGGTTATGAAGAAGCTGTTAAATACCTTATTGCTGCTGGTGGTCGCCATTAGTACCTTTGCCGCCGAGGTAACGGGTAAGGTGATTGACTTCGGAACGAAGAAGGCGATTGATTTTGCGAACGTAGGCGTAATGCAGGGTGAGAATCTGGTGACAGGTACAATCACCGACGAGACGGGTGCTTTCACACTCGAGCTCAAGGACGGGCAGTACACGCTGGTTGTTTCGTTCATGGGCTATACGGAAGTCAAGAAAGAGTTGACAGTAGCCGGTAAGCCGGTGAACATGGGTCGTATCGCGTTGAAGGAAGACTCGAAGATGCTGCAAGACGTGGAAGTTGTCGGACAAGGCAGTTCCATGCGATTTGAATTAGATAAAAAAGTATTCACCGTAGACCAAAACATCGCCTCTGCCGGAGCGAGTGTGTCGGACGTACTGGAGAATATCCCTTCCGTAGATGTTGACCAGGAAGGCACCATCAGTCTGCGCAACTCTGAGGATGTAGAAATATGGATTAACGGCAAACCCGCCGGCCTCAACTCAGAAAACCGCGGACAAGTACTCCAACAAATGCCCGCCGGCACGATTGAGAAAATCGAGATTATTACCAATCCATCTGCCAAATACAGCCCAGAAGGCACGTCCGGCATTATCAACCTCGTCATGAAAAAAGACCGTAGCGCAGGTTATTACGGCTCGCTTCAGGCCGGTTTGGACTACTCCTTAGCATCTCCGTGGACTACTCCTCCGGGAGGCAATATCGGTTTTAACATCAATTTCAATGCAGGTCCGGTGGACGGTTATTTCAATATCGGCTACCGTTATCACACCAGTAACGGAGGAAGCAAGACAGACCGCTATAATTTGAATGGTACAGGTAGCAAAGACTTAGACTCTTCGCTGATACAGAGCCACCTGGTGCAAGAAGGATTGCAAACCCATGGAGGCGGTGGTATGTTTGCCCGTGCGGGATTCAATTTCCATATTTCCCAGCACTCCACGATAGGCGTATCGGGATTCGGCATGATTAGCGAACCGAAAGTATTCGGAATGAGAAACACGAACCATCGTACGTATCTGCTCACTGATGCAGCAGGAAACACTCTACGCGAGTTCACACGTGATCAAGCAGGTTCAGGTTCACACCCCGGAGGAAACGCTACACTGGATTATACATTCGAACTGGACAACCACAAGTTAATGCTTAGCGGAACGTATAATAATTTCAGTTGGAACCAGAGCACCAACTACATTCAGATGGAGAAAGACACGCTCTATCAGGATCAAAGCAACTCAAGCACTAACCAGGGTATTGATATCAAAGCAGACTACGAATGGAAACCGACGCCGCAGAGTCGTTTGGAAGCCGGTTATAACTACACGAGCAATTGGAACAACAGTTATGCCGATGCGCATGATATCATTGACGGCAACCAAAAGGAACTCTACCCCTACTACGCTTTATTCAAAGGAAAGACCCAAAACCATGCGATTTATATTACCTATGGTAACCGATTCTGGGACAAGTTGTCCGTTCAGGTAGGTCTGCGCGGTGAGTATTACATGCGTCATTTAGAGTCGTCCTACAAGGACGGAACAGGTGCCGTTCAAGACTCCTACGCCGGAATGGAAAGCAAGAAAGATACAGCTTATTTCCAGCTCTTCCCCAGCGCGTATATCAGTTATGATTTCGGCAACGGGCATGAGTTGCAACTCAACTACACCCGCCGTGTGAACCGCCCGTGGGGCCATCAGATAAACCCGCGTATGGACTTCTCTGACTCCACCAATATCAGTTACGGTAACGTAGATCTGTTGCCCGCTTATTCGAACAACCTTGAGCTCAACTACCTCAAGACATGGGAGCGTCATACGCTCTCTGCAGGCGTCTTCTGGAAATACCGCGAGGGAGCCGTACAGAACTACAAGTACATGGACGGGAACGTGATGAAGAATACATATTTCAACATCGGTTCCCGACAGGAGTTAGGTATCGAAGTGGTAGCAAAGAACCGTCTGTTCGGGGAACTGCTCCAACTAACCACCAGCGCCAATTTCTATTGGAACAATATCGCCGCCGTGCATAATACCATTGTACACCAAGGCACGCCTATAGACATCAACCTTGCAGGACAGAACATATTCGCCGGCTCGGTACGTATCAATGCACAATTCCTATTCACCAAAAATTTCAGCGGGCAACTCAGTGCCAATTACCGCTCACCGCGCGTAGTCGCACAAGGTACAACGAGTCACAGTTATTCGATTGATATCGGTCTGAGACATACTTTCCTCAACAAACAACTGGCGCTTGCGCTTAACGTACGAGATATATTGGACAGTCGTGCACGTCGTAATACCACATGGGGTGAAGGTTTCTGGCAGTATAGCGAAAATCGTTGGCATAGCCGCTCCGTCAGTCTAACGCTAACCTATAACTTCGGCAATCAACAAGGACGTCGTAGAGGCAAACCGGGAGATGAGTTCGGAGGCGGAGATGATATGGATGATAGCGGCAACAGCAGCATGGATGAATAATTTATTACCGGATATAGGAACTTGAGATTCAATAAATTCATATTAATCATTGCTCTTTGTTCGATGATTTTTATACCGGCAAAGGCACAGAGGGCACAGAACAGGCCGTACGTGGACGACAAACTGTTCCATTTCGGATTCCAGTTAGGAGTGAACTTCTCCTCTTTTG
>JAFVHA010000071.1 GCA_017478035.1 Paludibacteraceae bacterium
AACAGCGTGGAACTCTTTGTCTGCGGTAATTGTGAAGGATGTTACATCTACAATAGTACCATCCTCTGTCTCTGCCCAGCCTTGGAAAAGATAATCATCTTTTGTCGGGTCAGCCGGAGCAGCTGCAAGTTTTTGACCGTCAACAACCTCTACACTTGGAACAGCCGAACCACCGTGGGTATTGAAACTTACCGTGTGTTTCAGCACGTCGCGATCAAGGGTGATCGTATAATCGGTGTAGTCACCATCCTTATCCATAATACGATAAGTATTGTCACCAAGTATCCATGCACCCGCGTTGCTGATTACTGCTTCCGGGGTGGTAGCGTGAGGTGCATTGCGAACAATCGTCGGAACAATTGTCAACGCTGCCAAATCAGCCTCGTAAGGAATTTGAACATTGAAGTGTTTGTCATCCAGCGGATCAATTTCACCTGCACGACTATTTATCGTAATAGCCGTCAACATCGGGTTCATCGGACGAGTTACCTCGATAAAGTCAACATATCCGTTCCATTGATGCGCTGCATCAGCATTTGAACGATATACATAAGCAGTAGCTTTTCCTTCCATTTCGGCGTTGATGGTAAAGATATTATCTCCCGTACCACCAATCTCTCCGGTCTCATACAACTCGTTCTTATCTGTCATATTGTCATAGAAGATAATATGCGAGCCACCGGTATTAGCAGCTTGGGTCGTATGTACATTGATGCGGTCACCGGTTTGCAATGTTGTTCCGTTGAGAATGAAGCCGATGTACTTACCATTATCCATCTTCTTGCTGCTGGACAGGTTTACATCACCATCACCTGCATAAAGACCGGTTACCGTCTTGTTGGTACCACCGGTAGTAGCGACCTTAATGATGCTTACACCATCTTTCGGAGCAATCTTCATGGTGATGTAATAGTCCTTTGTATCGTCGGATTCAGCTACACCATGAATATGAGCTACGTCTCCCCAGTTAGCAGCCTGAGCATCAATAACTGGAGCCTTTGCATTAGCATTAACAGCTGTTGCGCCGGTAATTGTCGGAACGGCTGCCGTCGGATAAGGCATTGTGTAGGTATAATTCACAACCTCCGGATCAAATGCAGGCGACCAAACACCAGACATATCTGAAAGAGTAATCGCACTCAGACGAGCATCGGTAGAAACAGCCTCCCATTGTGCATGAAGAGTGATATTAGCTGTCGGAGTATAAGAATCACCCGCATCGCCGATTTTGTTACCACCTGTTTCTGCATCAAACCAACCGAGCAAGCTTGCTGTGCCGTTCGTCGCAGCAGGCAGCGTTACAGAAGGCTGACCGGGCAATGCACTCGGGTCTGCATCGCCATGAGCCTCAAACGAAACAGTATACGGATCACGCATCGTGATAGCTTTGATCACTCGGGCGTCTCCTGTCGGCGATGTAAATACGTACAGAGCCTCGGCAGCGTTGTAGAAGTAGTGGGTTTTGAAATTATCACCAGATCCTGTTGAACCACCGGAAATAGCCTGAGCCTCGCCTCCATTGATAGAAAGGCTACCATTACTATTAACCATCACACCTGCTTTCAGTTCTACGACCTTACCTGCAACTACATTCCAACTCAAAGTTGTACCGGCATTCTTGATCTTCAAACCTGCATAAGCACCATTATTGGAACCGGTATTTGCATCAAAGGTAGTATTTGTTTTGGTAGAAAGCGCATAGTTCAAAGATTTTACATAAGCCTCAGCTTTGTCTGCATCACCTGCCTCACCTGTATTAGCAAGTATATATGCTTCAAAGTCTGCATTCGATGCATAAGCCTTTGCCCAGCGAGCGGTCAAAGTAACGATAGCATCCTTCGTTCCGCTAACCTCGTCAAGATTAACATCGCTACCGCTCAACTGCCAAGCGGCGAAGGTAAACAACGGTTTGGTCGGGTGCTCAATGTCTGTCGGATGTGAACCAACCTCAACAACCTTGGTATCCAATACAGTCTCACCGTCCATGAATTTAACGGTATATACATCACCTGCCCATTGTGCGGTCAGCGTAACGTCCTTTGCAGGCATCGTGTATTCAACACCGCCATCAAACAAAGCATCATCTTGATCTTTCCAGTTAACGAATGTTTTGCTGCCCGGAGCAGTAACACCCGTTACACCGTCATGAAGAGTAAACTTCTCACCTGCTTTGTGGTCAACTTCAGCAACGTCACCACTACCGCCATTGAGATCATAAGTAACATGATATTTCGGCAGAGCAGCAACCGTCAAAGTATAAGAAGCCGTACCAGCTGCATAAAGTGTACCGGCTTTCGTCTGAACTGCGGAATTAGCAGTAATAGTAGCCGAACCCGGACCAACAACAGTTACTTGCCCATTTGTAGCCACAGTTGCAACTGCGGTATTAGAAGACTTGTAACCTGCGATTACCAAACCATTAGCATTTGTCAACGGATTTGTGAATGCTGCATCTCCTTCGGTCTTGGCAACTTCTGTAGTTGCATAAGCCAAACCAGCCGCAACCCCCTCAGCACAAGCACGGTGAATTTCGCAAGTGAGTACATTCATCGTTGTACTTTCCTTACGCGCCAAGAATACATAATCAGCATCTGCAGACAAAGTAGCCGTAGCAAAACCGTCGCCTAAAGTCGTCTCTTCTGCTGTAGCTATATTAGAACTGCCAGCTGCATTCTTAACATATACACCAAATTTCTTTGAAGCATTCCCCGTATAACCGGAAACAGTAACGACGTCACCTGCTTTGAATGTTCCACTTGCAGGAGTCAGTTTGATACGACCTGCAGATCCTGATAATATTAATTTACCATCAGCAATAGAAGCATTTCCATCGCTTGTAACCTCTGCTGTACCAATTTCACCTGTCCAAGAATAAATTTTGCAATCTACTTCATGCCATTGAGCGGTAAAGGTAGTAGCTGCAGCAGTCATCGTATAAGAAGAACCAGCAACCTTTACTGCTGCATCTGCACTACAAAGCCATCCGTCAAATGCATGACCAGCCCAGTTCGGAGCAGCTGCCAAATTGAATACATCACCTTCTGCCTTATCCGTCTCTGTCGGAGCATCGCCCGAAGCACCATTCAAATTATAAGTTACGGTATATTTGGTAGGAATCAAACGATAAATAGCCGTAAGAGTCATGTCTGCGCTAACAGTTGCACCTGCAGCTACGACATTGGAACTGCCATCTTGCCATTCCTTAAACTCATATCCAGAGGGAGCTGTAAAACTGCAATCTGCAAAAGCCTTAACGGTCTTGGCATCGCTATCTACCACGTCATCGCCCGTCCCGTCTCCTGCTTTATAGGTTACAGAATATTTGGCTTCAGGAACTGTGATAACAAATACTCCTACATGCTCTTTATTGTCCTTCACGGAAACACTGACATCTCCGGTAAAGTTTCCAGTCCACTCTAATAAACAATCGTTTCCATAAGTAGATGGTTTCTTTGCAGTTGCTTTAGCTGTCTCACTGATTGTCATTTCACCTGTGCTAGAAGTGTTACGATAACCAATGAATTTAATACTTGAAGCTGTTTTGGTTCCCAGCTTTATTGTTAATGCAGTAAATTTACCACCAGCAGCATATGCCGTTCCAGAACCAGCAGCCCAGTTTCCAACTGTTGAGAAAGTAGAAATATTTGCCTGGTTGTATTTACTGGCTTTGGAAGTACCCATACCTTCCACCGTAATTTCTGTAGAAGAAGCGTACTTGCCAGTAGAGGCAGAGTATTTTACAATTCCATAATTCAATGTAGAACTACTTGTTAGGACACCAGCATCAGTTATATTGTTATACAGCATTACATAGTACACATCATCCGCTCCCAAAACATTGCCGATGGCGAATGTAAATAATAGGAGTAAAGTAGAGGTCATTACCTTCCATGTTCGGGGTAATCTTAGACCATACTGCTTACGTTGCGCTTCTGTCGCGCCTCCATAAGCCTTTGTTGGAATCTTGCTTTTCATAAGCATTAAATTTTTGATTGTTAATATTTGAGTTAATTTATTTGTGATTAATCGTGGAATAGCAAATCATGCCTTACGTCTTCTACTGATACTACCAATTCGCCGGAAGGCAAAGCTACGACGTGGAACGCAAAATGAAAATCTTCAGCCATAAAATCAGAGTATCCCAGACGTATCCAATTCAATATGAATCGCGGCTCGTGATATAAATAGTAATTCTCGCCTAATGTTTGCAACGCTCTGAACAATCGATCTTCCTTGTTTAGAACAGTCTGCAAATCCAGCGTCGGGTGTTTTTCCATTGAAACTTCATAGAATTGGTCAAGAGCTTCATACACTCTATCTTGAACTATGACTCTCATTTCGCGAATCTTTTACGGATATTAGCCGTTAAACGCTCATGCATCTCTTCAAGAGTCATGTAATGCGATAACTCTGACGCTTCTATTATGTCATATGCTCTTTGATTAATTGTTGGCTGCGCACTCATAAGCATTAATTTTTTGATTATTATTACATGAGTTAATAAAATTTCACGGCGCAAAGATACAAATAATTTTTTATATACGCAAGCGCGCGAGGCTATGCGCGCGATTTTTGCACAAAATACGTCAATTAATCTACCCGCACACAAAAAGGAGGAGTTCGAGGCTCCTCCTTTTTGTTCTATAAAATCCGCAGGGCGGTGTTACTCATCGTCACGGGAGAGGGCGTTCTCGGCAGCCTCGCGGGCAGCCTGAATAGCAGCGTATTCCTCCTGATTATGCACGGAGATCTTCGCGAACTCACGCATACCGGTTCCGGCAGGGATGAGGTTACCGCAGATCACGTTCTCTTTCATTCCTTCGAGGTAATCCACCTTACCGCGGATAGCGGCTTCGTTGAGCACCTTCGTAGTCTCCTGGAAGGAGGCAGCGGACATGAACGATTTCGTACCCAAAGCGGCACGCGTGATACCTTGCAGAATCTGCTTAGCCGTTGCGCACTCTGCGTCACGGGCTTTCACCAGTTTCTTATCACGGCGACGGAGACTCGAGTTCTCATCATGCAGACGACGAGCGGTAACGATCTGACCCTCGTGGAGGTTCTCCGAAGCACCTGCATCGGTGATGACCTTGCGGCCCCAGATACGGTCGTTCTCCTCCAAGAAGTCCATCTTATCCACTACGTCACCCTCCAAGAAGCGAGTGTCACCCGGATCCAGGATCTCGACCTTACGCATCATCTGGCGAACGATAATCTCGAAGTGCTTATCGTTGATTTCCACACCCTGCATACGATATACAGCCTGTGCCTCGTTGACGATATAATCCTGTACGGCCGTCGGACCTTGGATACCCAAGATATCTTCCGGCGTGATAGCACCGTCAGACAGCGCTACACCGGCACGTACATAATCGCCTTCCTGCACGAGGATCTGCTTCGACAGCGGGATGAGATAAGCCTTCTGCTCGCCAAGTTTGCTCGTTACAAAGAGCTCACGGTTACCACGTTTGATCTTACCGAACGAAACCTCACCGTCGATCTCAGCTACCACAGCCGGGTTGGACGGGTTACGTGCCTCGAAGAGCTCGGTGATACGCGGCAGACCGGAGGTGATATCACCACCACGGTTTGTAGCGCGGGCCATTGAGAAGAGGACATCACCCACCTTGACTGCTGCGCCTTCCTGATGGATCAGGCTCGCCTTAACAGGCAAGTTGTAGGTACGGAGGACATTTCCTGCCTTGTCCACGATATGTGCCTGCGGCATCTTGGTCTTGTCCTTGGTATCGGTGATAGAAACCTCGCGTTTACCGGTTTGCTCATCGACTTCGGTCTTACAGGTTACACCTTCGATGACATCTTCATACTTGATGAAACCGTCTTGCTCGATCAGTAACGGCGTCTTATACGGGTCCCACTCGCAAACGAGCGTATCCTTCGGATATTTCTGTCCGGACTCCACATAGAGTTTGGATGCGTACGGGATATCGAAGTTAGAGAGCACTACGCCGGTCTTCTCATCCTTGAGGCTCATGGCGTTCTGACGGCTAACGACGATGACTTCGCCGGAAGCAGTGGTAATGGTACGGAGATCTTCAATCTCGATGATACCTTCACGCGTCAGTTTGTATTCGCCCTTGGCTGCATCACCACCTGCCAAACCACCGGAGTGGAAGGTACGGAGGGTCAACTGAGTACCCGGCTCACCGATAGCCTGCGCAGCGATAACGCCGACCGCCTCACCTCTCTGCACCATCTTACGTGATGCGAGGTTACGGCCGTAGCACTTCGCGCAGACACCATGCTTGGATTCGCAGGTGAGCACTGAACGGATCTCCACCTCTTCGATACCAGCCGCCTCGATAGCTTCGCATTGTGCCTCGCGGATCTCTTCGCCCGCAGCCACAATAAGCTTACCGTCGTTATCATGGATATCATGAACCGATACACGACCGAGGATACGGAGCGTGAGCGATGCGATAGTATGACCATTAGCATCCTTGATAGCACGTGCCGTCAAGCCACGGAGCGTACCGCAGTCTTCTTCATTGATGATGACATCATGCGAGACATCGACCAGACGACGGGTCAGATAACCGGCATCGGCCGTCTTCAAAGCGGTATCGGCAAGACCCTTACGGGCACCGTGGGTAGAGATGAAGTACTCGAGCACGGACATACCTTCTTTGAAGTTAGCGAGCACCGGGTTCTCGATATCCGGACGGGTATCAGTAGCACCGGCTTTCAACGGCTTGGCCATAATACCACGGATACCTGCCAACTGCTTGATCTGCTGCTGGTTACCACGTGCACCGGAATCCATCATCATGTAAACGGAGTTGAAGCCCTGGTCGGCACTCTTCATGTGATCCATCAGGATAGTGGTCATCTCGCCGTCTATCTGCTTCCAGGTATCAACTACCTGACGATAGCGCTGATCGTCGGACACCTCACCTTCGTTATACAACTCGGTGATCTGATCCACGATATCGTTACCCTTGTCGATGAGAGCTTTCTTCTCTTCCGGAATGAGAATATCATTCAGGTTGAAGCTCAGACCGCCTCGGAAAGCACGGTAGTAACCCAAGTCCTTGATATCATCGAGGAACTGTGCTGCGCGAGCCACACCGCAGGTCTTGATGACTTGCGAGATGATGCTCTTCACGGCACCTTTCTTCATCAACACATTCTGGAAACCGATCTCTTCCGGTACGTACTGGTTCACAATAACGCGTCCCGGAGTGGTCTCATAGATCTGGCCCTTCACACGCACTTTGACTTTCGCATGGATATCGACGCGACCCTCATTGAGTGCGACAATTGCTTCTTCCTCAGAATAGAAGACGAGTCCCTCGCCTTTCACGCCCGAGCGTTCCTTAGTAATATAATAGAGACCAAGGATCATATCCTGCGAAGGTACGGTAATCGGGTTACCGTTAGCCGGGTCAAGGATGTTATGCGAGCCGAGCATCAGCAGTTGTGCCTCGAGGATAGCCTCATTGGACAACGGCAAATGGACTGCCATCTGGTCACCATCGAAGTCGGCGTTGAAACCGGCACAGGACAGCGGGTGCAACTGAATAGCCTTACCCTCGATCATACGCGGCTGGAAAGCCAAGATACCATGACGGTGCAGTGTCGGGGCACGGTTCAGCAAAACGGGGTGTCCTTCCATCACATGCTCAAGGATCTCATAGATAACCGGCTCACGACGATCGATGATCTTCTTCGCCGATTTAACGGTCTTCACGATACCGCGCTCAATGAGCTTGCGGATGATGAACGGCTTATAGAGTTCAGCTGCCATCTCTTTCGGCAGACCACACTCGTGCATCTTGAGTTCCGGACCTACAACGATAACCGAACGCGCGGAGTAGTCCACACGTTTACCGAGCAGGTTCTGACGGAAACGTCCCTGTTTACCTTTGAGCGAGTCGGAGAGCGACTTCAACGGACGGTTTGCCTCGGACTTCATGGCCGTCGTCTTACGGCTGTTGTCGAACAAGCTGTCCACTGCCTCTTGCAGCATTCGCTTCTCGTTACGCAGAATAACATCCGGTGCCTTGATCTCAACGAGTCTCTTCAGACGGTTATTACGGATAATAACACGACGATAGAGGTCGTTCAAGTCGGAGGTAGCGAAACGACCACCATCCAGTGGAACGAGCGGACGTAACTCCGGAGGCGTAACAGGAATAGCCTGCAAGATCATCCACTCGGGACGGTTCTTGCCCTTCGAAGCACGGAAAGCCTCTACAATCTGCAGACGCTTGAGAGCCTCCTGACGACGCTGAACGGAGCTGGACTTGTCGGCTGTAGCACGCAGGTCGTACGACAACTGATCCAGATCAATCGCGCAAAGCAGATCATAGATAGCCTCAGCACCCATTTTGATGATGACCTTGTTCGGATCGGAATCCTCCAGTTGGTCATTGCCTTCCGGCAGGATATTGAGAATCTGCTGGTACTGGTCTTCATCCAGCAACATACAATTCTCAATAGGAATACGATTCTTATCCGTCTCGTGCTTCTCGCCGATCTCCTGACCCTCGAGCGCACCGGCACGTACTACGATATATTTCTCGTAATAGATGACGGAGTCGAGTTTTTTGGTCGGGATACCAAGCAAGGCAGCCATCTTCGAGGGCAGCGAACGGAGATACCAGATATGCGCTACAGGAACGACGAGTTTGATGTGTCCCATACGTTCACGACGCACTTTCTTCTCGGTAACCTCCACACCGCAACGCTCGCAGACGATACCTTTGTAACGGATACGTTTGTATTTACCGCAGTGGCACTCAAAATCCTTGGTAGGACCAAAAATGCGCTCGCAGAACAAACCATCGCGTTCCGGTTTATAGGTACGATAGTTGATCGTTTCCGGTTTAAGCACCTCACCCGAGGAGATTTGCATAATCTCGTCCGGAGAAGCCAAACCAATAGAAATCTTGGTGAAACCGGTTTTCTTATTTTCTTGTTTAAAAGCCATAATTGTCCTCCAATCTTATTCCATGTTAATACTGAGTGCGAGACCTTGCAATTCGTGCAGGAGCACGTTAAGCGACTCGGGCAGACCCGGCGTCGGGAAGTTCTCGCCTTTAACAATAGCTTCGTAGGTACGTGCACGACCTGTGACATCATCGGACTTGATGGTAAGGATCTCCTGGAGCACGTGCGCAGCACCGTGTGCCTCGAGTGCCCAAACCTCCATCTCACCGAAACGCTGACCACCGAACTGTGCCTTACCACCGAGCGGCTGCTGGGTAATGAGGCTGTACGGGCCAATCGAACGTGCGTGCATCTTATCGTCCACCATATGACCGAGTTTCATGAAGTAGGTCACACCGACTGTTGCCATCTGGTCAAACGGTTCGCCCGTCTCACCATCGTACAACTGGGTCTTACCGGCACGCGGCAGACCGGCTTTGTCGGTCCACTCGTCAAGCTGCTCAAGCGTACAACCGTCGAAGATCGGGGTGGAGAACTTGACACCCAGTTCGGCTCCCGCCCAACCGAGGACAGCCTCGAAGATCTGACCGATGTTCATACGAGAAGGCACACCCATCGGGTTGAGGACGATATCTACCGGCGTACCATCCGCGAGGAACGGCATGTCTTCCACACGCACGATCTTCGAAACGATACCCTTGTTACCGTGACGACCGGCCATCTTGTCACCCACGCGAATCTTACGTTTCTTGCAAACATAGACTTTCGCCATCTGGATGATACCGTTGGGCAGTTCATCACCAATAGTGAGGTTGAATTTCTCGCGTTTGAGCTGGGCATCCAACTCTTTGTATTTCGCGATATAATTCATGATACACTGCGCTACCAGTTCGTTCTTGTGCTCGTCCACAGTCCATCCGTCAAGCAGTACGGAGAAATAATCGATATCTCCGAGACGCTCTTTGGAGAAATGCTGGCCTTTCGAGATGAGTTCTGTACCCAGAATATCTTTTACCGAAACAGCCTGGCGTCCGTTGAGGATAGCGTAGAGCTTGTTAATCAGCAACTCACGGAGTGCGTCCGTTTGCTCACGGAACTTGAGATCCATCTTCTGGATAGTCTCTTTATCCTCCTGTTTCTGCTTGCGGTCTTTGTTCGCGCGTGCATAGAGTTTCTTGTCAATGATGACACCATCGAGCGACGGACTTGCCTTGAGGGATGCATCTTTCACATCACCGGCCTTGTCACCGAAGATAGCCTTGAGCAGTTTCTCCTCCGGCGAAGGATCCGTCTCACCTTTCGGCGTGATTTTACCGATCAGGATATCGCCCGGCTGGATGTATGCACCGATACGGATAATACCGTTCTCGTCCAGGTCTTTGGTAGCCTCTTCGGAAACATTCGGGATATCGGCTGTGAACTCCTCCATACCACGCTTGGTATCACGTACCTCGAGCAGTTGCTCAACGACGTGAACAGAGGTGTACATATCTTCGCGCACGATGCGCTCGCTGAGGACGATTGCATCCTCGTAGTTATAACCTTTCCAAGGAATATAAGCCACCTTCAGGTTCTTACCGAGTGCCAACTCTCCTCCTGCAGTAGCATATCCTTCGGTGAGGATCTGTCCTTTCTTCACCTTGTCGCCTTTGCGAACAAGCGGATGGAGGTCGATGGTCGTATTCTGGTTCGTCTTCTCGAACTTCGGCAGTTTGTATTCTTTCTCGGGAGCATCGAAGCTAACCGCTTCTTCATCCTCAGTGCGCTCATATTTGATACGGATCACATCCGCATCGACGTAGGTCACCACTCCGTTGCCTTCCGCTACGATCTGGGTACGGCTGTCGGTAACGAGTTGCTCCTCAATACCGGTACCTACAATCGGAGCCTCGGAAGTAATCAGAGGAACTGCCTGACGCATCATGTTCGATCCCATGAGGGCACGGTGGGCATCATCGTGCTCGAGGAACGGAATGAGCGCAGCAGCCACAGAAGCGATCTGGCACGGAGCCACATCCATGAGGTTCACCTCACTCGGAGCCACAACCGGGAACTCAGCACCCAGACGGGTCTTTACCTTCGAGCGGATGAAGCTACCGTCGGCACGCAACGGAGCGTTTCCTTGAGCTACTACCTGGTTCTCCTCATCCTCTGCAGACAAGTAGATCACATGGTCGTTATCCAAGTCCACCATGCTGTCATGCACCTGACGATACGGGGTCTCGATGAAACCGAGGTTGTTGATCTTGGCGTAGATACACATGGACGAGATAAGACCGATGTTCGGACCTTCCGGTGTCTCAATCGGACAGAGACGGCCATAGTGGGTGTAGTGTACGTCACGAACCTCGAAACCGGCACGGTCACGACTCAAACCGCCTGGACCCAGCGCCGACATACGGCGTTTATGAGTGATCTCCGCCAACGGGTTCTGCTGGTCCATGAACTGGCTCAACGCGTTGGTTCCGAAATAGCTGTTGATGATCGACGAGATTGACTTGGCGTTGATCAGGTCAGTCGGCGTGAAGACTTCGTTGTCACGAACGTTCATGCGCTCACGGACGGTGCGGGCCATACGGGCCAGACCGATACCGAACTGGTTGAACAACTGCTCACCTACGGTGCGAACACGACGGTTGGACAAGTGGTCGATATCATCCACCTCGGCATTGCTGTTGATAAGCATGACGAGGTACTTGATGATCTCAATGATATCCTCCTTGGTCAGGACACGGGTGTCCTCCGGAATGGACATATTGAGCTTGCGGTTGATACGATAACGTCCCACTTCACCAAGGTCATAACGCTTCTGGCTGAAGAACAGGTTCTGAATCATCTCGCGTGCCGTAGCATCATCTGCCGGCTCGGCATTACGCAACTGACGGTAGATATAGAGGACAGCCTCTTTCTCCGTCTTTGCCGGATCTTTCTGCAAGGTGTTGAAGATGATGGCGAAATCATTCTCGCGCTCCTCCTGCTTATGCAGCAAGATCGTCTTGGAACCGGACTCGAGGATCGTCTCCATCGTCTCCGGCGTCAACTCTTCTTCACGCTCTACGACGATGGTGTTACGCTCGATGGACGATACCTCACCGGTATCCTCATCCACGAAATCCTCCACCCATGCTCTCATCACATCTCCGGCCAACTTGCGACCCATGCAGGCCTGCAATGTCTCGCGGTTGACCTTCACCTCTTCCGCCAAATCGAAGCAGTTGAGGATGTCCTTATCGGATTCAAAACCGATAGCACGGAGAAGGGTCGTTACCGGCAGTTTCTTCTTACGGTCGATGTAAGCATACATGACCTTGTTGATGTCGGTAGCGAACTCAATCCACGAACCGCGGAACGGGATGATACGAGCCGAATAGAGCTTGGTTCCGTTGGAGTGCATCGAGGTGCCGAAGAACACACCCGGCGAACGATGCAACTGACTGACGATAACGCGCTCGGCACCGTTGATCACAAAGGTACCTTTCGGCGTCATGTAAGGGATGGTACCCAGATAAACATCCGAAACGACCGTGTCAAAATCCTCATGATCAGGATCCTCACAACTGAGGCGCAGTTTCGCCTTCAAGGGAACACTGTACGTCAGACCACGCTTGATACATTCCTCAATCGTGTAACGAGGACGGTCTACCGAGTAATCCAGGAATGCCAGTGTAAAACTGTTTCGAGTGTCCTGAATGGGGAAGTTCTCCGAGAACACTCTAAAGAGTCCCTCTTTACGACGTTGCTCAGGGGTAGAATCCATCTGAACAAAATCAGCGAAGGACTTCAACTGAATCTCCAGAAAGTCAGGATAGGGCATATGCTTCTGCATACGACTGAAATTGACTCTCTGCTGTTTTTTACTTGTAGCCATTATTTTTGATGGTTAATAATTGATTTACAGAATTAAACTGTTGGTAATGAATAATTTAAATCTAAATCAGTGGGTCTCTTATTTATATTATTTTAACTTTCACCCTTAAATAATTACCAAATATTTCAGTTATTTAATCATTCTGTGCTATTGAGCAGAAAAGGTTTAGACCCTCATTTTGCGTGAGGATCTAAACCTATTCCACCCGAAAAGAGTGGTTGGCTAGCGGGGTATTACTTGAGTTCTACCTCAGCACCTACCTCTTCGAGAGCTTTCTTCAAAGCCTCAGCGGTAGCTTTGTCAACGCCTTCCTTAACGTTAGCCGGAGCAGCGTCTACGATGTCCTTTGCCTCTTTCAGGCCAAGACCGGTTTGCTCTTTAACGGCCTTAACAACCTGGAGCTTGTTAGCACCTGCGCTCTTCAGAACTACATCGAAAGAGGTCTTCTCCTCTGCAGCCTCAGCAGCAGCACCACCTGCAGCAGGACCAGCAGCAACAGCAACAGCTGCAGCAGCGGGCTCAATTCCGTACTCCTCTTTGAGGATAGTAGCGAGTTCATTTACTTCCTTAACGGTAAGGTTAACTAATGTTTCAGCAATAACTTTAAGATCTGCCATTGTCTTATAAATTTTAAATGTTTATTTTAATTCAGTTAATTTTAAGCGCGCTCGCCAAGTGTTTTGAGTACGCCATGAATAGTGTTTTGTCCGCTTTGAAGTGCAGAAACAACGTTCTTCGCCGGCGATTGCAGCAGAGCAACCAATTCCGCGATGAGTTCGTTCTTCGACTTGATAGCGCACAGGAACTCAAGATTCTGCTTGCCTACATAAACAGTCTCTTCTACGTAAGCAGCTTTGAGTTGCGGCTTAGCCTCACCGGTCTTGTCACCCTTGGTAAACTCCTTGATGAGTTTAGCAGGTACGTTACCGGTGTTGCTCAGCATAAGAGCGGTGTTACCCTTGAGAGCAGCGAAGATATCAGCCTCAACGCCCTTCTTCTCAAGAGCCTTCTGAAGCAATGTATTCTTGGCTACCAAGAGTTTGATATCCTGTTTGAAGCATGCGCGACGCAGTTCGCTTGTCTTCTCGGCATTCAGACCCTCGATATTAACGAGGTAGAAATGAGAATACTCAGCCAATTGTGCACCCAGAGCTTCAATGACGAGATTTTTATCTTCCTTTTTCATACTTGTCCTTTGTTTTTAAGATTACAACGATTTGGTATCGATCTTAATACCCTGACTCATAGTGCTGGAAAGATAAACGCTCTTGATGTACTCACCCTTGGAGACAGCAGGTTTCAAGTGCTTGATCGTGTCAATGAACGCGAGTGCGTTCTCAGCGATCTTGTCTGCACTGAAGCTAACCTTACCGATAGAGGTGTGTACAATACCGAACTTGTCAACCTTGAAGTCAATCTTACCGCCTTTTACCTCTTTAACAGCTTTCGCTACATCCATGGTAACGGTACCGCTCTTGGGGTTCGGCATCAAGCCGCGGGGACCTAATACGCGACCGAGGGCACCAATCTTACCCATGATCTGAGGTTGGGTAATGATAACGTCAATGTCCGTCCATCCACCTTTGATCTTTTCAATATACTCATCCAGACCTACATAGTCGGCACCTGCCTCTTTAGCAGCTGCTTCCTGGTCCGGCATACAGAGTGCGAGAACGCGAACGACTTTACCCGTTCCGTTAGGGAGCGCAACGACACCACGAACCATTTGGTTGGCCTTACGAGGGTCAACACCCAGACGTACGTCGATATCCACGCTTGCATCGAACTTAGTGGTAGTGATCTCTTTTACGAGCTCAGCTGCCTCTGCGATGGTGTAGAGCTTACCTGCTTCAATCTTCTCAGCAGCAAGCTTCTGTTTTTTTGTCAGTTTTGCCATAATTGTTGATGTTGATTGAAGAGTTTTACTTTACTACGATACCCATACTGCGAGCAGTACCTTTGACCATCTTGAGAGCGGACTCTACGGTGAAGCAGTTGAGGTCCACCATTTTGTCCTGAGCGATTTGCTTAGCCTGCTCCTCAGTGATCGTTGCCACTTTGTTACGGTTCGGCTGATCGCTACCGCTCTTCACCTTGGCTGCCTCGAGGAGCTGAATAGCTACAGGAGGAGTCTTTACGATGAAGTCAAACGACTTATCCGCATAAACGGTAATAACTACAGGCAGCACTTTACCTGCCTTGTCTTGCGTTCTGGCATTGAACTGTTTGCAGAACTCCATGATGTTCACACCCTTGGAACCCAGAGCCGGGCCAACGGGAGGAGCAGGATTGGCAGCGCCACCCTTGATTTGGAGTTTGATAAAACCAGCAATTTCTTTAGCCATAGTTTTACTTTTGTTAATAGTTTTTGGCCTGATAGCGGACTTGTCGTCCTCGGCCGGTTAATAATTTTGAAACTACCGAGTAGTGACTAACGACCTGTAACGGGGTCTCCTACTCTTTTTCTACCTGGTTGTAGCCTAGCTCCAGAGGAGTCTGGCGGTCAAAGATTGTAACAACCACTTTGAGTTTATGCTTCTCCGCGCTAACCTCCTGGATCGTTCCTTTGAAGCCGTTGAACGGACCGTCAACCACTTTGACACTCTCGCCCTCAATGAAAGTAATCTCACTGGCAGCGCGTGTCTCGGATTCGCTCACCAGACCGACGAGTTTGTTCACCTCAGCCTGCGAAACGGGTTCCGGTTTGACAGTCGTCTTACCGCCGCTCAGGAAGCCCAAGACATTCGGGATATTGCGCAAGAGCGGAAAACTCTCGTCGCACAAATAGCACTCCACGAGCACGTATCCGGGAAGCAGATTACGCTCCTTCTCCGTACGTTTGCCGTTTTTCAGAGTTACTACTTTCTCCCGCGGGATAAGCACCTGCGATACATACTCACGGAAAAGAGACGAAGTAACAAGAGCACTGTTAATATACTCCTCCACTTTGTTCTCCTTGCCGGAGATAGCACGCATTACGTACCATTGTTTTTTGTTCTCAGCCATAAACTAATTTACAATTTGACAATTTACGATTTACAAATCAATAATTAGAACAGACCGTAAACAAACGTCATGATGTTCTCAAAGCACCAGTCCATAAGCCACACAATCAGCGCCAGTATAATGGAAGCAATCAATACTATCACTGAGCTTTGCGCCAATTCTTTACGACTTGGCCAACTTGTCTTGTGGACCAGTTCGTTGTACGATTCTTTTACGTTTTCTACAAATGCCATATCGGTAGATTTTTTATATTGTTCTTATATCCGCGCCAACAATCAGGCCTTAGCGTGAGCTAAAGTCCGATTGGAAGCTATTTTACGTAACATTGAGTTTTCAGTTTTCAGCATTCAGTATTCAGCTTTTCCGTCTGACAACTGACGGCCGATTTCTGATAACTCTTTTGCACGGAAGGCAGGAATCGAACCCACATTGACGGTTTTGGAGACCGCTCTCCTACCATTGGAGGACTTCCGTAAAATGCCGGGGTCAAGCCCCGCATTTTCCGGGAATCTTGGCTTCGGCGAGTTGCGAATGCAAGCATTCACTCGCCTAGCACAAGATGTCCGTAAAGACTAGTTATTAGTCAATCAGTTTGGTAATCTGGCCCGAACCTACGGTACGACCACCCTCACGGATAGCGAAACGCAGACCCTCAGAGCAAGCTACCGGGTAGATCAACTTAACGGTGATCTCCAGGTTGTCGCCCGGCATTACCATCTCAGTTCCTTCCGGCAGAGTGATCTCACCGGTAACGTCCATCGTACGGATGTAGAACTGCGGACGATAGTGGTTGTGGAACGGAGTGTGACGGCCACCTTCCTCTTTCTTCAAGATATAAACGGAAGCCTTGAACTCACTGTACGGTTTAACGCAACCCGGATGAGTCAATACCATACCACGCTTAACCTCATCCTTGTCGATACCACGGAGGAGCAGACCTACGTTATCACCAGCCTCACCTTCGTCCAGCAATTTGCGGAACATCTCAACGCCGGTTACAACGCTCTTGCGGCCCTCAGCACCCAGACCGATCAACTGAACCTCGTCACCTACTTTGATGACACCGGTCTCGATACGACCTGTTGCAACAGTACCACGACCGGTAATAGAGAATACGTCCTCAACCGGCATCAGGAACGGTTTGTCTTTGTCACGGGTCGGCAGCGGAATCCATGTGTCGCAAGCGTCCATCAACTCCATAACCTTCTCTTCCCACTCAGGAACACCGTTCAATGCACCAAGAGCAGAACCGCGGATAACCGGAGTATTGTCGCCGTCGAACTCATAGAAGCTCAACAACTCACGCATCTCCATCTCAACGAGATCAAGCATCTCAGGATCGTCAACCATATCGCACTTGTTCATGAATACAACCAAACGCGGTACGTTTACTTGGCGAGCCAAAAGGATGTGCTCGCGAGTCTGAGGCATAGGACCATCAGTTGCAGCAACTACGATGATAGCACCATCCATCTGAGCAGCACCGGTAACCATGTTCTTTACATAGTCGGCGTGTCCCGGACAGTCAACGTGAGCGTAGTGACGGTTAGCCGTCTGATACTCTACGTGAGCGGTGTTAATGGTAATACCACGCTCCTTCTCTTCCGGAGCATTGTCAATAGAGTCGAACGAACGGATTTCAGACAGACCTTTCTTTGCCAATACCTGGGTAATAGCAGCGGTCAGAGTGGTTTTTCCGTGGTCAACGTGACCGATGGTACCGATGTTAACGTGCGGTTTCGAACGGTCAAATTTTTCTTTTGCCATAGTAATTCTTTAATTTTAATAACGTTATTAAACAATAAAATTGTTTTTTGTTTACTTTCCTTAAAAAAGGCCGGTCAGTTTGGTTCTAACCAGCCTTGTTGTTTTGCCTTTCGGCGCGAAGAGCTGCTTCCGAGAGTTGAACTCGGGACCTCATCCTTACCAAGGATGCGCTCTACCACTGAGCTAAAGCAGCATTTCCTTTTATTAAGGAGAGGTAGGTCTCTCTTGAGCGGAAAACGGGACTCAAACCCGCGACCCCCAGCTTGGAAGGCTAGTGCTCTATCGACTGAGCTATTTCCGCAAGTTGCCCCTTTTTCGGGATTCGCGCTAACGCGTTGTGGGTGCGGATGGATTCGAACCACCGAAGTCGAAGACAGCAGATTTACAGTCTGCCCCATTTGGCCACTCTGGAACACACCCAAATTTCAAAGAACTTTGAGCCTCTAGTCGGACTCGAACCAACGACCGCTGGATTACAAATCTAGTGCTCTACCAACTGAGCTATAGAGGCGTTTGTCGATACACTTCCGACGAAAAAGCGTGCAAAATTACTACAATTTTTTGATATGACCAAATATTTTTGCAAAAAAATGCAATTTTTAGTCTTTTTTCTTGTTTTTGCTATCTCCAGTTGACGTTGCACGGGGATGCGTAGCCATATATACGCGCTTGATCTGCTCAAAAGTGGTGTGCGTATATACCTGTGTGGTACTGAGAGAAGCATGCCCCAACAGGGTCTGTATCGTCCGGATATCGGCGCCGTTATCCAGCATCGCGGTAGCAAAAGTATGGCGGAGAACGTGCGGAGAGTGCTTTTTGAGCGTGGACACTTCTCCCATACGCGTGCGCACGATAGTATATAAGGTGTATTTGGTCAGTTTGGGGAAGAACTGACCATTGTTGATTGTTTCTGCATCGCGCGCTGCCATATATTCCTTTATCTGCGCAATCAGATTCTCGCCGATAGGAACCACCCGTTCTTTCCTTCGTTTACCGAAGATCCGGACTTGGCCTTGCTGCAAATCGAAATCGGCATCCTGAAGTCCGAGCATCTCGGCCTGACGCATTCCGGTTTGGTATAGAAGCGAGATGATGAGGTCATCTCGTAGGACCTTTACACTGTTGGACCGCTCCGCTGTAAGACCGCTCCGCTGCGCTTCGCTGTTAGACAGGGCACGATTCATCTCTTCCTCTCTAAAAAAGACAGGTAGCGGTTTGTCCGCCTTTGGCGGGATGATACGCGCGGTGACATCTTTGGGCGTCAGGCCCTGACGCAGCAGGAACTTATAGAAACTGCGGAGGGCAGAAAGCTTGCGTTTCACCGAACGGGGCGACTGATGTTGCTCCTCTATCATATGCAGCATCCATAGTTTGACATCGGTCTCACCCACCTCCTGAGGATTAAAATCCGCAATCTCCCAACCCATAAAATGACAGAAATCCCGCAGATCATCGTGATAAGCCTCCACGGTGCGCTGCGAGTATTTCCGCTCAATAGCTATATAATCCAGAAAATGCTGAATCATTTAATCTCTTTACCCGTCTGTTCATGGGTCTCGAACGGGAACAAACCGAACAGTTCGGCATCGATACGGTCGGTTACCCAACGGAAGTCCTCCGGGTTCTCGCCAAACTTGATCTTATCGCCTTCCACAATCAGCAGTTTGCCTTTGTAATCCTTGATCCATGCCTCGTATTTGTCGTTCAGACCTTGCAGATAGTCAATCTTCATCGATTGCTCATACCCACGTCCGCGCTTCTGAATCTGCGCCACCAGCGTCGGAATAGACGCCCGCACGTAAATAAGAAGGTCTGGCATCTTGACAAGCGACATCATCAGATCGAACAAGTCACGGTAGTTATCGAAATCACGGTCGGACATGAAACCCTGCTCATGAAGGTTAGGGGCAAAGATACGGGCGTCCTCATAGATGGTACGGTCCTGGATGATATACTTGTCTTCCTTGCCTATTTCAACGACGTCCTTGAAACGCTTGTTCAAGAAATAGACCTGTAGATTGAAAGACCATCGTCCCATATCGGCATAGAAATCCGACAGATAGGGGTTATACTCCACGCTCTCGAAACGGGGCTCCCAGCCATAATGTTTGGCTAACATGTTGGTCAGGGTCGTCTTGCCGCAACCAATATTTCCTGCAACTGCTATATGCATACAATTGATGATTTTTGATTTCTATTTATTTTATGACTGTGTCCAGTTGTTTTCACTGAATAATCCGAAAAGTTCGGCATCCACTTTGTCTATCACTTTACGGAAATGCTCGGGGTTGTTCTCAAAATCCATCCCGTCCGACTCGATAACAAGCACACGTCCTTCGTATTTATGGAAGATGAAATCCTCATACTTGTCGTTGAGGTCCTTGAGATAGTCTATCTGCATGGTCTGTTCATAGTCCCGGCCACGCTTCTGGATCTGCGCGATGAGTGCCGGAACGGACTTCCGCAGATAAATCATCATATCGGGCATTTTCATCTGGGACTTCATTAAGTCAAACAGTTCCATGAAAGTCTCGTAGTCACGCGGGGACAAATCTCCGCGTTCAAAATTATTACGGACAAACACATAGACTCCCTCAAAGATGGAACGGTCCTGAACTATGGTATGCGTCGCTTTCTGAACCGCCAGCATGTCTTTGAATCGTTCTTTGAGGAAGTACGTCTCCAAACAGAACGCCCAGCGATTGATATCACCGTAGTAATCCTCCAGATAGGGATTGAAACTCACGCTCTCAAAACGCGGCTCCCAACCGTAGTACTTCGCCAACATCTTCGTCAGCGTCGTCTTTCCTGCTCCGATATTCCCCGCTATCGCAATATACATTTATCGAACTTCTATTCCTGTTACAGTATATGTCTTGTCCCCGCGGCGGATAAACAGTTGTCC